>JAFRDB010000074.1 GCA_017404065.1 Clostridia bacterium | reverse complement strand
TTAAGCTATGAACGAAACTCACCACTCGACGTACCATCGTACGCCTTCGGGCAAGGTATCATGCGGTTTTGCCACATGATACTTCGTTTCGTCCATTCTGCATCAAAAGCCAATCAGCCCCTTTGTCGGCTGTTGCATTTTTCTACAGCCCCTTATGATGTATTAACTGCCTTTTTGCTGTTTTACATGAACTATTTTTGAACAAAATATCAGTACCCCAAGATTTCGGGCACAAGCACAACGGTGATCCTGCCGGGGAAGTAGTGGCAGCCGGTAACGATGCTTGTTACATTGCATACTCTTGCATGGTCATGACAGTTGATACACTTGATGTTGTCGTCTGTCGCGCAGGGCGTTTTGTGTGTGATCCGTCTTGCGTTCATCGGCGCAATTTTCTTAGCGCGTTTCATACCTTCTTCAAGAGTGTCAACAATCTTGTTAACTCCCGCTACGATTATGACCTTTTTGGGACCGAACACGATCTGGCTTGTGCGGTTGCCTGTGCAGTCGATATTAACGAGCTCGCCTGTCATTGTGATGGCATTGGTGCTTGATACCATTATATCGGCAAAATAGCCCTCACGGTATTTGTCAAGCATCTCCTCAAATGTTTTTGTGTTATATCTGTCTATGAACTTATACTCCGGTTTCCGGATCTCATCGAGAATACCTGTCTCGTTAAGAGTTACACTGCCGCCAACGGCGATCGTTGAGCCTTCGGGTATCATATCCATAACGATTCTTCGTGCCTCATCCTTATTCTCGGCATATACCGCATTGAATTTATTTTCCTCAAGAACCTTCATAAGATCTCTTATGCGGCGTTCATTAGCCCATTTCTGTGTTGCATCCATACATAGCTCTCCTTTACTATTAATTTCTTGTATGTAAGTATATCATAAATATTTCGAAAAATCCATAGTAAAATAAAAAAATATTTTATTTTTGCTTGCAAAGGTTCATTATATGTTGTATAATACATAAAGCGCGGCCGCAAACTGTGAATGGCTTACGGCGGCGGGATAAGGAGATGATTATTAGTGAAAACTATGAATATGGATTTTATTGTAAATATGCCTCAGCCTCAGAGCATAAAGGACGAATATCCGCTCGATAGGCATCTTAAAGATGCGGTAGATGCAAGAAACCGCGAGATAATAGATGTATTTGAGGGTGTATCGGACAAGCTTCTGCTTGTTATAGGTCCCTGCTCTGCCGATAATGAGGACAGTGTATTGGACTACATAACCAGACTTCGGAGCGTGCAGGAAAAGGTAAGTGACAAAATAGTTATTGTGCCTCGAATATATACCAATAAGCCTCGGACGACAGGTGACGGATATAAAGGTATGCTACATCAGCCGGATCCGAACGAAAAACCGGATATGCTAAAGGGTATAATCGCAATAAGAGATATGCACATGAGAGCGCTGCGTGAAACGGGCTTTACTTGCGCGGATGAGATGCTGTATCCCGAAAATCACAGCTACCTTGATGATATCTTAGGCTATGTTGCAGTGGGCGCAAGATCAGTTGAGAACCAGCAGCACAGGCTTACCGCAAGCGGGTTGAATATACCTGTCGGTATGAAGAATCCTACCAGCGGCGACATATCGGTAATGATGAACTCCATCACCGCTGCGCAGCACAGTCACACCTTTATATACAGGGGATGGGAGGTTCAAACGCACGGTAATGAGCACACACATGCGATACTTCGCGGATATGTCAATAAGGACGGTAAAACGCATCCGAACTATCACTATGAGGATCTTCTGCATCTATGGGAGGCATACGAGGAATACGGGCTTAAAAACCCCGCCGTTATTGTAGACACGAACCATGCGAATTCCGGTAAACAGCCGCTGGAGCAGGTACGCATAGCTTTGGAGATATTGCATAGCATGCGCCATAACAGCGATATAAACAAGCTTGTAAAGGGTCTGATGATAGAGAGCTATATCGAGGATGGAGCGCAGAAGATCGGTGAATGTATATATGGGAAATCCATAACAGATCCATGCCTTGGTTGGGAGAAGTCGGAAAGACTGATATATGATATAGCAGAGCTTATGTAAGATCACGAAAGGAGCTTGTGATGAAGAATTGGATTTCAAAAAGTAAAATACTCATAGTCGGACTCGGTCTTATCGGCGGCAGCTATGCAAGAGCGCTCGGGCGGCTCGGCTGTCATGTAGCGGCTATAGACAGTGATCCGAAAACAATTGAATATGCCATAGAGAACGGAATTGTGGATAAGGGAAGCATTTCGCCCGATCCTAATCTTATCTCAAATGCGGACGCGGTAATTTTCGGACTCTATCCGGAGCCTTTTCTTGGCTGGATACGCGATAATCAACATCTTTTGAAATCCGGCGCGATGCTCACTGATGTTACCGGTGTTAAGAAATGCATAGTATATAAGATACAGGAAATACTCCGTCCGGACGTTGAGTTTATAGCTGCGCATCCAATGGCGGGCAAGGAGGTATCGGGTGTCGTAAACAGCGATGACTGCATATTCCGCGACGCTAACTATATCGTAACTCCGACAGAAAAGAATACGGACGCGGCTGTAGAGTGGTGCAAGAAACTCGGCAGGATACTCGGTTTTATGCGTATTAGCGTGCTGACTCCGGAGGAGCACGACAGAATGATCGCATTTGTAAGCCAGCTCACACACTGCATTGCGGTATCGCTTATGAACTGCTCGGAAAACGAGCATCTTGCAGATTATACCGGAGACAGCTTCCGCGATCTTACAAGGATAGCAAATATCAATGATAAGATGTGGAGCGAGCTGTTTATAGATAACAAGGACGATCTTCTTGAGGTAATGGATAAATTTATAAATGAGTTTAAGGCGTTTCGTGGTCTTCTTGAAGAAGAGGACACAGATGGGTTGCGCGAAAAGATGCGGCTTAGCACAAAGCGCCGCAAAGCGTTTGATAAAAAATAAAGCGAATAAAATCTTATCTCTTCACATAAAAATAATCAAGGTGAACTGTTGGGGAGGGATAAGGCTTGAGTGACAAAGGTTACGATATTGTTAAGAAATTTTACGTTTTATTAATAGTGGTATCAGCACTCGGAGCGGTTTTGGGGGCGCTATATTATGTAAATTTAAACGCTTCCAAGGATAACATAAATAACTATGTAACATATTTCGCTAACGGCGGCTCGGGTAGTGTTGACAATATGAAAATAATGGTCGCGTCTCTGAAGGGATCTTTGGTTGTGACCGTTATTTTTACGCTTGCATCGCTCATAAAGCCTGGTATGATAGCTATTGCCGCTATCACTTTGCGCCGTGGATTTATATATGGATTTACAAACGCGGCAATGATGTCTGTTGTGGGCGTAAAAGGTATATATATCACGCTGTTGAGACTTCCTGAAATGTTTTTTATGCTGCTGGGTATGTTCGCTCTCGGAGCGGCGGCGGGTGGAATATCTGTCAGTGGCAGGGGAGATATCAGAGGAAAAATAAAATTTTTTAATATTTTTTTAATAATTTCGCTTACTACATTTTGTGCCGCTGCGGTTTGCGAGGGATTTTTAACTACTATATTTATGAACACACTTTTAAAGTGGTTAACGTAAAACTTAACATGGTTAACAAAAAGTGCAAAAAAGGACTTTACAAATTTAAAATTTATGATATAATATATGTGTAACATTTGAAAAGCTGTTGTTAGCATGGAGAAATATTAAATATACAGAAGTAACACAAAGGTTGTTTCTTCACGGAAGGGAAATTAATAAGATGCAGGCATATATCTGTGATTATACGGATTTCATGAAAAATACTTGTCATAAGTCAGAGAATACGGTAGAATCATATACACGCGATATAAATCAGTATATTACATATTTAAATGACCTTGGGATCTCAAGTATAGATAAAACGAATAAAACAACAGTGCTGTCATATATGGCAGTGCTTAAAAGTCGTGGCAGAGCCGCGTCAACAATGTCGCGCACACTCGCGTCGATACGATCTTTTTATGTTTTTCTTGTAAACACCGGTAGGATGAATTCCGATCCGACAGATACGTTATCAACGCCTCACGTTGAGAAAAAGCCGCCTATGGTGCTTTCGGGAGAAGATGTGAATAAGCTGCTTGATCAGCCGTCGCTTTCCGATAACAAGGGTATACGCGACAAGGCTATGTTAGAGCTTTTATATGCGACCGGTATTCGTGTTTCTGAACTTATTGGACTTGATATTGATGATATTAATATCGGTATGAGCTGTATAAAATGCAAAAACAACAGGAGCGAGAGGGTCATACCTATCGGTGCAAAAGCGGTCGAGGCTGTGATGCTCTATCTTGACAAAGCAAGGGACGAGATGGCACTTCCGGAGGAAAAGGCGTTGTTTGTCAATTGTAACGGCGGACGCATATCGCGTCAGGGCTTCTGGAAGCTGATAAAGCAATACAGAAGCAGCGCCGGGATAGAGATGGAGATAACGCCGCATTCGCTCAGGCATTCATTTGCGGCGCATCTTGTAGAGAACGGCGCGGATATAAATTCACTCAAGGTCATGATGGGACATGCCGATATTTCCTCGACACAGATATATACCGCGTTTGTTAACGATAAGATACGCGAGGTATATAACAAGGCGCATCCGCGCGCTGTCTAAATAGTATTACAGAGAGGTTTTAGCATGATATATAATAACATACTTGAGGCTGTCGGCAATACTCCGGTCATAAAGCTTAACCATATAGTAAGCGACGATATGGCGGAGGTTTGTGTAAAATTTGAAGGGCTTAACGTAGGCGGCTCTATAAAAACAAGAGTCGCGCTGAAAATGATCGAAGCGGCGGAGAGAGACGGAACACTTACACACGATTCGATCATAGTTGAGCCTACAAGCGGCAATCAAGGTATCGGTCTTGCGCTTGTCGGCGCGGTAAAGGGTTATAAGATCGTTATAATCATGCCGGACAGCGTAAGCGAGGAAAGACGTCTGCTCATAAGACAATACGGAGCGGAGCTTATACTTATACATGACGATAATAATATAGGCGAATGTATGGAACGCTGTATAGAAAAGGCAAGGGAGATGAAGCGCGAGGATCCGCGCGTATTTATACCTGATCAGTTTGCAAATCCCGAGAACATTGCTGCCCATCTCAGCGGCACAGCAAAGGAGCTTGTTGAGCAATTGGACGGGCGGGTTGACGGGTTCTGTTCGGGCATCGGTACGGGCGGTACAATAACAGGTGTCGGACAGGTGCTGAAAAAAGCAAATCCCAATACGCTGATCTGGGCAGTCGAGCCGGAAAATGCCGCAATACTCTCAGGCGGTGCAATAGGCTCGCATTTGCAGATGGGTATAGGTGACGGACTGATCCCGCCTATACTTGATAGAGAGCTTATTGATGAGGTCGTGATCGTGACGGATGACGAGGCGATAGAGACAACAAGACAGCTTGCGGCTAAGGAAGGCATCATGTGCGGCATTTCAAGCGGCACAAACGTCTGCGCGGCTTTGAGAATGGCAAAGCTTCTCGGCAAGGGCAAACGAGTTGCAACGGTGCTTCCGGATACTGCGGAGCGCTATTTCAGCGCAGGACTATATGACAATTAAGGCAGGAGAAGAAAAACATGAATAAAAGAATAATTGCAGCCATTACCGCTTTTTTAACAGCAGCCGCGCCTATAACCGCGCTTGCTGATGATATCAATGTAACAGTGGATGGAAAAACGCTTGAGTTTGATGTTCCGGCACAGATAGTAGAGGACAGGACTGTTGTTCCCATGCGCGCAATATTTGAGGCGCTCGGCGCTTCTGTTGAATGGGATGGCGAAACAAAAACCGTTACCTCGGTAAAGGACGATACCGAGATAAAAATGACGATAGGCGAGAATGTTATTTATGTAAACGGAACGCCGATCGCTCTTGATGTCGCGCCTATGATATCAGAGGATCGCACGCTTGTTCCCGCGCGGGCTGTTGCCGAAAGCTTTGGCGCGGATGTCGATTGGGATCAGGATACACGTACGGTAATAATAAAATCTGTCGTTGAAACGGTTAAAAACACCGCTGTTGAGCTTTTTAAAGAGGCAATAAAGAAGACAGGAAAATACAGTGAAGATGACGGTATATATAAGATCGAGTTTGATTCGATCGTGCTGGCATTAGTTTCAAAACATTTTAACTCCGTTACTATCGGATATGACACAACGGATGAAAGTGTCTTTATAGACTCGTCCGGCGCAGTAAGAGATGCTTATGATTTCGATCTGACATTTAGCGTTGCGTCAGACGGAACACCCGGAATAAAGGCTGAATTTACAGAATCCGGGACAGGCAAGAGCAGTGTCCTTGAGGGAATGTATAAGGATGGCAAGCTCGTTATTACCGATTCATCGCTCACCGACGGATTATATGATCAGGCAATCAACTTTATAGAAGATGCACGCAAGACCATAAGTGCATTGCTCAGCCTTTCAAATCTTGATGTATCAGCAGAGGATCTTGGCTTTGGTATATAATTGATATTGAATATAAAAGCTGCGGTGGAGTGTGCTCTGCCGCAGCTTTTGTGTTGCTTTTATATGCGGTTATGCCTACGCATTGCCGTGTGCTTGGCGGGTGGCGCTGACGGAATTGTACGGTAAATTTCAGTTTGTCGGGGCGTTAGTGGGAGGCGCAGCCTGTCCTTGCCCGAGGGCAAGGTGGGCTTTGCGAACTCGTTCGCAAAGGTCGGATTGGGGTTTACGGCACTAAAAAATGAGATAAATTAGCGGCTTTAGATAAAATCTATCTCTGCCGCAGCCCCCAACCCGCCTCGCAAGCTCGGCACCCTGCCCCAAGGCAGGGACAGCAGAGCTACACCGCAAACATCTCCCTGATAAACTGAAATTTAGACTATTATTAACGGTTGTTCGCTCGTTCAAAAACAATCTTTGAAAAACTGTGAAGAACATAAAAATAATACTTTACAAAACATCTGATATATGATACAATACAATCATATTTTAAAAATATTTTTTGGAGTCGAAAATGTATTATAAGAACAGATATAATGTCAAATACACTACACTGCTTTGCATGATCTCTATCGCGATCAACTTTATTTGCGGTTATATCACGACAAGGCTCGGACTGCCGCTTTATCTCGATTCGATCGGGACTATCACCGCGGCTGTCTTTGTAGGCTATATACCGGCGATAGCGGTCGGTTTTTTAACTAACCTGATTAAATGCTTCTTTGATATCGAGAGTATTTATTACGGTATCTTTAATATGCTCATTGCGGTGTGTACCGCGTTTGTTGTGCAGAAGGACTACCTCAGAAAACCATGGAAGCTGATCATTTTAGCTCCGGTTCTCACTATAGTGACCTGCATTCCCGACTCTCTGCTCACATGGTTCTTCAATGACCGCGCGATCGGCGGAACGGGCGAGGCTATAGCGGTTAGGTTCTCGCAGTATATAGGCGATTTACCGGCACAGTTTTTAGCTGATCTTGTCGTTGAGGCAGCAGACAAGACGATCTCAGTTATCATCGTTATCTTTATTGTTTTACTTACACCGAAAAAGATCATAGATAGAATAATATCGGTATGGACGAGGTATGAGCAGATAAACAAGAATCTCAGAATGTGGTCTAAGGATACAATGAGACGAACTGTTTCGCTGCGCACAAAGCTTGTTGCGATACTGCTGTTTTCGTCAATGCTGATAGCGTCTATTGCAACCGCGATCAGCTATATGCTCTTCCGGAATGAGTTGATAAAAGATCATATAAAGCTTGCTGAAGGACTTACCTCAGTTATTGTTAATTCTATCGATGTCGATAAGGTCGATGAATACATCGCGCACGGAACAGACGCGGAGGGATATCAGGAGACGCTTGATGAGCTTTATAAGCTTAGAGGCGCCTCAACGGATATTGAATATATCTATGTCTATAAGATTATGGAGGATGGCTGCCACGTTGTATTTGACCTCGATACTGAGGATATCGAGGCATCCAAGCCTGGCGATATCATTGAGTTTGACCCGTCCTTTGAGAAGTATATATCCGCTCTGCTTGCGGGTGAGTCAATAGAGCCGGTTCTTTCAAACGACAAATTCGGAAGTCTGCTTACCGTATATAAGCCTGTCTATGACAGCAACGGTGTATGTCAGTGCTATGCGGCGGTCGATGTTTCCATGAACGCGCTTTCAACTTACGGGTACGGATTTGCGGCAAGACTGATCTCAACCATGCTTGGATTTTTCGTTATAGTTGTCGGCTTCGGTCTGTGGTTCTCCGAACGGAGCCTGATAATGCCTATAAACACTATGGCGTATTGCGTAAGCCGTTTCGTGTATAACAGTGATGATGAGCGCGAGCAAAGCGTAGAGCGAATGAAACAGCTTAATATTGACACAGGCGATGAGATCGAGAATCTGTATCACGCTTTTGTTACGACTACTGACGAGACTATGCAATATATAGAGGACGTAAAGAATAAGAATGAGACCATATCGCAGATGCAGAGCGGACTTATCCTTGTTCTTGCCGATCTTGTGGAGAGTCGTGACAAATGCACAGGCGACCACGTTCGCAAGACGGCAGCGTATGTAAGGATCATCATGAACGAGATGAAGCGGCTTGGTATTTACGAGGATCAGCTTACAGATGAGTTTATGAACGATGTTGAAAGCGCCGCGCCGCTGCACGATGTAGGTAAGATATATATATCGGATACGATCCTTAACAAGCCCGGCAAGCTTACAGATGAGGAGTTTGGAATTATGCGGTCACACGCCGCACTGGGCAGCGAGATAATCGACAGAGCGATAGAGATAGTTCCGGATTCCGGATATCTTAGTGAGGCAAAGAATCTGGCGGAATATCACCATGAGAAGTGGAATGGCAAGGGCTATCCAAACGGAATTGCCGCAGATGATATCCCGCTTTCGGCAAGGATAATGGCGGTGGCGGATGTGTTCGATGCGCTTGTGTCACAAAGAAGCTACAAGCAGCCGTTCACCTTTGAGCAGGCTCAGGATATTATCCGCAATGATGCCGGGACACATTTTGACCCGAAGGTAGTTGAGGCATTCCTCAGCGCGGAGGATGAGATCAGAGCAGTAGCAGAGGATTTCTCGTATAAATATGATCCGAACAATGAATAAACAGAAGGGTCATGGTAGCGGGAGTCCTTACTCCGGGGCAACACTGGTCGGGCGCAAGCGCCCTGCTCGTGCTGGCGTCCTGGGTACCGAACGAAGTGAGGCGGATTGGTGGCACGCATACTTACTCAGGGGTCTGCGGCAGCGGTAATCCCTGTACAGCGTTTATAATAACGAAGAGGCTGTAACAAAATGCAACAGCCCCTTGTAATTGTATTCATTTTCTAATTGTTATATTCATAAACATAGCAATTAAGCCATTAAGCGGTCTGCGCAAAATGCAGCAGCCCCTTCTGTTCGTTCTTGAGGTATCAACCACTATATGTTATACTGTTGCTGCATCTTTTTTGCCGCTTCAATCGCAATAGCACACTCAACGCGCTTTTTCTCAAATTCGCAGGCGAGGGCGTATGGCTTGTCTATATCTCCGTTGAAGTTATACGCGTTGGCGCTGCATCCGCCGCTGCAATAGAATTTTGCAAAACAGCCGCGACATTTTTCTTTTGTATATATATTTGACTTCTCAAAATAATCGCGGATATCCTTGTTCACAGTCCCGTCGTGAACATTACCCATAAGAAAATCCTTGTTGCCTACAAACTGGTGGCATGGGTAGAGGTCGCCGTCCGCAGCCACGGCAAGGTATTCATGACCCGCGCCGCAGCCCGAGAGCCGCTTCACCGCGCAGGGGCCTTGGTCAAGGTCGATCATAAAATGAAAGAAGTTGAACCAATTTCCGTTTTTCCTGCGACGCAGATATTCTGCCGCAAGCTTTTCGTACTGTTCAAATATTATAGGTATGTCCGCCTCACGAAGCGCGTACTCCTCGTCGTCCGGCGCGACTACAGGCTCTACGCTCGTCTGCTTGAAGCCGAGATCGGCAAGGTGAATAACATCCTCTGCAAAGTCCTTGTTAAACGCCGTAAACGTACCGCGAACATAGTATTTGTCCTGACTGCGGCTCTCTGCCATATCAAGGAATTTCGGCAGTATATCGTCATAAGTGCCGCTGCCGTTTACCTTTGGGCGCATACGGTCATTGACCTCTTTTCTGCCGTCAATACTAAGAACTACATTTGACATGTTCTCGTTTATGTACTTTTTCTTTTCTTCGTCGAGTAGTATTCCGTTTGTGGTAATGGTAAAGCGGAAGTTCTTTCCGTGTTTTTTACCTTCGGCACGCGCGTAGTCGGTGATGTCCTTTACAACCTCAAAATTCATCAACGGCTCTCCGCCAAAATAGTCTATCTCGATATTCTTTCTGTTTCCGCTGTTTGCTATAACAAAATCTATCGCCTTCCTGCCGGTCTCCGCACTCATCATGCCGCGCGCGCCGTGGTACTGCCCTGTGCCGGCAAAGCAGTACTTGCAGCGAAGATTACAGTCGTGGGCGATATGAAGACAAAGCGCCTTCACAACGCTCTGCTTGTTCCAGTTGTTTGCAAACTGCTCATAGCAATCATCGGTAAAGAGCTGTCCGCCCTCGTACAGCTCACATATATCTGAGTAACAGTCGAGAATGTTATCCCGCGTATATTTTGAAGACATCTCATCTATGATGAACTGCGGGCACTCGTTTTCGGGCGTAAACGGCTCTAATAGGTAGTCGAGCATATCATAGAGACAGTCGTCAACAACGTGTACCGCGCCGGAATATACATCGAGCACGATATCCATATCGAACAGTTTATATTTATGTATCAAATTCTATCTTTCCCTTCAAAGTAAAAATATGCGCTTATTCCGCGGAATAAGCGCAGCGTTACTACAATATAGCAGCCTGAGAAAAAAACATTCAGATCGCGTGTTTTTTCATTAGCCCGGCGGTATTTACGCATAAGGGTGTGAAAACGCGCGATATGGGTGCTTTTTCGATTATTCAGCGTGCTCGCACTTCTGGTTTGCCACTGTGCATGACGTTTTGCATGCTGACTGGCATGATGTCTGGCATTCACCGCAGCCGCCATGAGCTGCCGTCTCCTTAAGATTAGCCTTGTTTATTGTCTTAACGTGCTTCACAAAAACACCTCCCATGAAATTTATGCATAAAGCTAATGATATTATAACATACTTTTTTTGAAAAATAAAGGGGTTTTAATAAATTTATTTAATTATTTAAAAATTTTTATTAAATTAAAACGATAAAGTTCAGTTTGTCGAGTAGATGTTTGCGGTGTAGCTCTGCTGTCCCTGCCTTGGGGCAGGGTGCCCGAAGGGCGGGTTGGGGGCAGTGGCAGAGATAGATTTCATCTAAAACCGCTAATTTATCATATTTTTTAGCGTCGTAACCCCCA
>JAFRDB010000073.1 GCA_017404065.1 Clostridia bacterium | reverse complement strand
TCTCATTTTTTAGTGCCGTGAACCCCAATCCGACCTTTTCAAGCGAAGCTTGAAAAGCCCACCCGGGATGCCAGCACGAGCAGGGCGCTCGCGCCCGACCAGTGTTGCCCCAGGGCAAGGACAGGCTGCGCCTCCCAGTAATCTCCCCGCTAAACAGAAATTTAGTTTTGATACAGACCCTTATCTGTTATTCCATTTCCCACTTCGATTTTCCCGGATATGGGCATCTGCCGTCCCGAAGCATCGCACGCACCTGCACAACGCAGCCGCAGAGTGTGCATGTCGAACCGTATTCGAGCTTTTCGCAGCTAAGGCATACGCCGAGTCTACGCACATACTCATCATCCGGCACGAGCCGAACACCGCGCATAGCGCGGACTTCGGCCTTCATTTTTTCAATATCCTCTTCGCTGAGCACGGTTTTTAACCCGCACCGCTTGCATTTTCTGTTCATTTCAGCGTTATTGCCGCAATACTCATCTTAGGTATCGTTACCTTTACCGTATTACCCGCAAGCTCCGCCGCAAGGCTCTTTGGCGAAACCTTGTCCGGCTCGTCAAAGGTGTTTACGTCACACATATTATCGGCTGTAAGCACCTCTGCCGATACTGCCGCAAATTCGCGGTCAAGCTCTATTTCAAGCTCCTCATCACAGTCAAGCCTTGTGTTGGCTATCGTTACCGTGACTGCGCCGTTCTTTTCTGACGCGGATATGCTGAGCTTTGGAACTGTGCCGTATTTTGTATCATAACGCATCTCATCATACGCGGCATCCAGAAGCTCGCCGTCCTGGTGCGCCTTCATCATCCTAAAGAGATGATATGTCGGTGTTACAGTCATTCTCTCACCCTCGGTAAGCACCATTGATTGCAGCACGTTTACCATCTGCGCGATATTTGCCATCTTTACGCGACGGTTCGCGTTATGGAATATATGCAATATGAGCATACCCGTTACAGCGTCGCGCATGGTGTTCTGCTGATAAAGGAAGCCTGGGTTCGTTCCCGGAAGGACATCGTACCAGTTGCCCCATTCGTCAACGATAAGGTCTACCTTGCCTTCCTTGTCAATGCTGTCCATTACCGCGATATGATCAATGAGACGCTTCCGCATCCGCTCTGTATCATATATGTTATTATACCAGCCCTCGCTGTCAAAATCATCACTTTTTCCGCGGTTCTCCCAGCCATCCTCAAATGTATAGTTATGCCATGAGATACCGTCCATGAACTTACCGGCTATCTTCATTACCTTTTCCGTCCATTCGGTATCCTCCGCGTTCGCGCCGCAGCCTATCTTGTATATATCCTGACTGCTCCTTATGAACGTGGCAAACTGTCTGTACTGGTCCGCATAGTATTCCGGACGCATATTGCCGCCGCAACCCCAGTTCTCGTTGCCTATGCCGAGGAAGCTGAGCCTGAACGGCTCGTCATCACCATTGGCACGGCGTTCATTCACAAGCTGCGAATCCCCGTCAAAGGTCATATACTCTACCCAGTCGCGCATTTCGCGCACTGTGCCGGAGCCTACGTTCGCATTAACATACGCCTCACAGCCAAGCTGGCGGCACAGCTCAAAGAACTCGTGTGTGCCGAAATGGTTATTCTCTACTACCTTACCCCAGTTTGTATTTACCATATACGGACGGTCCTCCTTGGGACCTATACCGTCGCGCCAGTGATAATCGTCGGCAAAGCAGCCGCCCGGCCATCTGAGTACCGGTATATCCAGCTCTTTGAGCGCCGATATAACATCGTTACGCATACCGTTTGTGTTGGGTATAGGGCTGTCCTCTCCCACATACAAGCCCTCATATATGCATCTGCCGAGATGCTCGGCAAATTGACCGTATATATATTTGCTTATCCTTCCCTTTTTTCTTTTAGTGTTGATCCTAACGTCAGCCATAAAGCTATCCTCCGTTTACTTTTGATTGTTCAAGTGTAATTTAGCATATAGGAAAAACTTTGTCAATAGATATTGCGATAAATTATTGCACAAAAAGAAGTCGCCTATGCACGACTTCTTTTTACATTATTACGTTCCTGCGGCACCGTCCTCCGGAGCCGTTTCCTCCGTGGGAGCTTCATCCTCCGCGGGCATCTCCTCCTGCGGCACCGCTGCCGCCCCAGCCTCCAGCTCCGCTATGCGCGCGTTTAGGCTTTCGATCTGCTCGCGCAGCGCTCGATTTTCCTCTATGAGCGTTGCGCTCTCGCGGTATTTGTCGCTGTTGCCGGCAACCTTTCCGATCACAAACAGCACAAGCAACACCGCCACCGCGGCAATGACCGCCGTTCTTATTCTGCGCTTTATCGCGGCGTGTCGGTCGCGTTTAAAACTTACATATTTCTGAGTATTCATACATATTCCTCTTAATTCCGGCTGATACAGCGAAAAACTGCAAGACGCGCAAGCTTATTCAACCGTAACGCTCTTGGCAAGATTACGCGGCTTGTCTATATCGCAGCCCTTCTCTGCCGCCACATAGTAGCTGAATATCTGCAGGGGCACTACCGTAAGCGATGGAAGGAAGATATCATTCGTCACAGGCACATGTATAACATGATCCGCAATGCCCGTCATTGAGCGCTCTTTTGTTGTAACGCTCATAACCACCGCGCCGCGCGATACGACCTCCTTGATGTTCGATACCGTCTTATCAAACAGCTCGTTGCCGCTCGCGAGCGCGATAACAAGCGTGCCGTCCTCTATCAGCGAAATAGTGCCGTGCTTGAGCTCACCCGCCGCATACGCCTCCGAGTGTATATATGAGATCTCCTTGAGCTTTAAGGAGCCCTCAAGCGATACTGCGTAGTCAAGATTTCTTCCAATAAAGAATATCGACTTGCAGTTATAGAAGCGCGACGCAAGATATGCAAGCTGATCCTTATTCTTTATTGTCTCCGCAATAAGCTCCGGAAGCGCCTCCAGATCCTTTATATACTTCTTATACTGTCCGCCCGTGATGTTGCCCAGACGCTCCGCCATATATATCGCAAGCATATATACCACCGCAAGCTGCGTTGAATACGCCTTCGTGGTCGCAACCGCTATCTCCGGACCTGCCCATGTGTAGATCACGTCATCCGACGCGTTCGCAATTGCCGAGCCGACAACATTTACTATCGAAAGTATCCTTGCACCGCGGTTCTTAGCTACCTTCAGCGCCTCCAACGTGTCCGCAGTCTCGCCCGACTGGCTTATAACTATAACAAGATCCCTCGGCGTTACTATCGGATCACAGTATCTGAACTCGGACGCTATCTGCGTCTCCACCGGTATACGGCACATCTTTTCTATGACATACTTGCCGACAACTCCGACATGGTACGCGCTGCCGCAGGCTACTATGTATATCTTATTTATATTCTTTATGTCCTCTCGCGTGAGCTTTACATCGTCAAGCACGATCTTCCCGTCCTTGATTCGCGGCGATATAGTCGCGCGCACTGCCTTGGGCTGCTCCTCGATCTCCTTTATCATAAAGTGCTCATAGCCGCCCTTTTCCGCCGCGGATATATCCCAGTCAACGGTAAATACATCCTTTTTTATCTCTTCCCTATCGGAGTTATATACCTTGACCTCATCGCGCTTTAGCACGACTATCTCTTCATCCTCGATATAGTATATGTTCCGCGTGTGTTTAAGGATCGCGGTAACATCCGATGCGATAAAATTCTCGTCGTTGCCAAGACCTATTATAAGCGGGCTTGCCTTTCTTACGGCAATAAAGCTGTCAGGATAATCGGAGCATAGCACGCCAAGAGCATACGAGCCCTCAACGCGATTTATCACCTTTATCATGGCATCCATTATATCGCCCTTGTAATAATACTCAAACAAATGCGCAAGCACCTCTGTGTCTGTTTCCGATACAAATTCAAAGCCCTTCTCGATAAGCTTTTCGCGAAGCGAAATATAGTTCTCGATAATGCCGTTGTGCACTACCGCAAATCTTCCCGACTGAGAAAGATGCGGATGCGCGTTAACATCGGACGGCTCGCCGTGAGTTGCCCAACGCGTATGCCCTATACCGGTAGTACCGATAACATCCTTTCCATTGTTTGTTTTCTCCCGCAGGACCTGAAGTCTGCCCTTTGCCTTTGAAACATCTATGTCATGTCCATTTATCACCGCTATACCCGAGCTGTCGTAGCCTCTGTATTCAAGCTTTTCCAGCCCGTCCAAAAGTATCGGCGCTGCCGGCTTATTCCCTATATAGCCTACTATACCGCACATATTCTGACCTCCGAATTATAATAATACTATTATATTTTATACTATTTCCTTCTAAATTTCAATAGTTTTTTTTATAATTTTTGAATTTTACAGAAACTATGTCAAAAACGCTTGAAAATCTGTTTTAATTGTGATAAAATACATTCCACCAATAGAGATCGGAGGCGAGAGGTATGCTGCATATATTAAAGCACCTGAAAACGGTGTCAAAGCACAAGTATGTTGTTTTTTTGCATTGCGTGCGCGCCGGCATACCGATACAGGGCATAATGCATGATATGTCCAAATTCAGCCCTACCGAATTCATAGAAGGCGCGCGGTTCTACCTCGGCAGCAGAAGCCCCACAGAGGCGGAGCGCGAGTCCTACGGCTATTCAAAGGCATGGATGCACCATAAAGGCAGGAATAAGCACCATTTTGAATACTGGACCGACTACAGCGCGAAAACAAAAAAGCTTGAGCCCGTCAAAATGCCGCTCAAATACGTTAAGGAAATGTTCTGTGACCGCGTGGCGGCGGGCAAGGTCTATTTGAGTGACAAATATACCAACGATAATCCCATAGATTACTTTATGCGCGGCCGCGCAAAGCTTGCCATGCACCCAGAAACCGCGGCGCTGCTCGAAAAATGGCTGAGGATGCTGCAGACCGACGGGGATAAAGCGGTATTTCGCGAGATCAGGCAAACAAAAAGCTACTGAGCGGAAGCACTGATCAAATACCGCCTGACCGCATAATTGCCGCGCTATATTTAATCAGTGTTTCTTTGATCGGATTGTGTATGAGAGAAAGGTTTTAGTGGGTAGATCAATGAATAAAATTTTCAGACTGGTTTATTCAAACAAATTTTTTGCTATCACAACGCTGCTTATACAGCTTGGCTTTATTCTTGTGTTCGTTTTCAGCATGTCTATGAATACACGCTATTTTCTGCTTGCCTCTAACCTCATAAGCACAATGCTGATAATCTTTGAGGTAAACAGGCACGAGGAAAGCGCGTTTAAAATAACGTGGATAATGCTCATCGCTGTTATTCCTGCATTCGGCTGGTTTTTCTATGTATACACCCATACCGGCGTGATCTCGCGCAGCCTGAAGGACGCGCAGGCAGCGGCGCTAAGGTCCGTGAACCGCTTCCGCCGTGATGACAGCGATATTATTAAAAGAATGGAGGCTGACGGATGCAGTGCATCGTTTGCAAAATTCCTCTCCCACACAGGCTCCGGCTCGGTCTTTGCTAATTCAAAAATAAAATATTACCCCCTCGGCGACGATATGCTCGTCGATATTCTCGACTCGCTTGAAGCAGCGCGTAAATTCATTTTTTTAGAGTTCTTTATAATAAATCATTCAAGCTATATGTGGCACGAGATAGAGCGTGTGCTGCAAAAAAAAGCGGCGGAAGGCGTAAAGGTCCGCGTTATGTATGACGGCATGGGATGCGTTGGCATAACGTCCAAGGACTTTGACAAGCATCTTGAAAGACACGGGATAGAGTGCCGCATATTCTCGCCCGTACAGCCGCTGCTTTCCACTTATCAGAACAACCGCGACCACCGCAAGATAATAGTTGTAGACGGCAAGACCGCCTTTTCCGGCGGTATAAATCTCGCGGATGAATATATAAATAAAATAGACCGGTTCGGACACTGGAAGGATACCGGCATCAGGATATGCGGTGACGGCGCGAGCGGATACACACAGATGTTTCTGACCATGTGGTACACCGTTTCCGAAGCGGACGATGACAACGAAATGAAAGAATATATCGATGCGCAGCTCGGCAGCGTCGCATCGGACGCAGGCGGATATGTCGCACCATTTTGCGACACGCCGCTCGACAGCATAGCCGCCGGAAGAATAGGCTACACTGATATATTAAACAACGCACGGCAGTACGTGCATATTATGACCCCGTATTTTGCTATAGACGATATGATATACGAGGCAATGCGCTATGCGGTTACACGCGGAGTGGACGTAAAGCTCATAATGCCCGGCGTGCCGGACAAAAAAATACCGTACTGTCTTGCTCGCTCGTATTACCGCGACCTTTTCGACATCGGTGTTGAGGTATACGAATATGTACCGGGATTTGTACACGCCAAGACTACGGTCAGCGACAACTGCCGCGCCATAGTCGGCACAGTCAATTACGACTACCGCAGCCTGTATCTGCACTATGAATGCGCTTCATATATGGAGAACGTTCCCGCAATCGCGGATATGGAGCGCGATATGATAGATACGCTCTCAAAATGCCGGCATATTACAATAACCGAATATAAAAATTACCCGTGGTACTACCGCTTTACGGGACGGGTGCTGAGACTGATAGCAACGATGATATAATGGCACAAAAATAATGCCTGACGGCATATCAACTCCCCCTGCCCCCTCAATCTTGAGACCAGATAATAAAAGTCAAGAGCTAAAATGAAAAAATATAAATTTTTTTCATGAACAAAAAATGACATGGCAAACAAAGCAGACATATTCAAATAT
>JAFRDB010000072.1 GCA_017404065.1 Clostridia bacterium | reverse complement strand
TCATAGCTTAATGGCATTCAATGAAAAGAGATTTGCTCAAATGAGCAAATCTCTACCGTAATTGTGTTCATTTGTTAATTGTTATATTTATAAACATAGCAATTAAGCCATTAAGCGGTCTGCGCAAAATGCAACAGCCCCTGAAGGACGACGCAGTTTCTGCGTCGTCCTCCTTGTATCAGTTATCATCTTACAATTCTCTTGCCGCCCATGAAGCGTGTTGAATAGTATCCGCTGTCTATGGTCGAATATTTGATAACATCACCGGTTCTCGGTGAATGAATCATCATGCCGTTGCCCACATATAAACCAACATGCGACGGTGAGCTGCCTGAGCCGAAGTATACAAGGTCACCCGGCTGTAAATTTGCTCTTGAAACATATATTCCATCGTTATCCCACTGTGTATATGTGGTTCTTGTTATGCTTATTCCATTCTGTGCGTACACATACTGCACAAAGCCCGAGCAGTCAAATCCCGCCGGCGTTGTACCGCCCCATACGTATGGCGTGCCCTTGTATTTATCAGCTGTGCTGAGTATGCTTTGGATCACAGGGTTTGTTGATGTATATGCCGAACCGCTGCCGGACTCATCAAGTCCCAGCGCCGGATCAAGCACCGATGTAGTTGTTGTATTCTTCGCATACGCATACGTAAAGTCTACAGGCATGCTGTATACCTCTGAACCATCACCAAGCACTGCACCTACTATGATGGAGTAGCTTCCGTTGGGAAGCATACTGCTTGCTATACCAATATGATTTGTCTCGATGTCCTTTAATACTACGGCTCTTGAGCTTGCGTCCTTGATAATCACGTGATACGCTGATGTACCCGCAGGCTCTGACCACTTTATGTCAAAATAGCTATCTGTAATAGTCGATCCTTCCTCCGGAACTGATATTATCGGAAGCTCAACATTTGAATATACTATATCACCGAACTTCGAATACGATCTGTTGACACTTACTATCGCCTGCTCTCTTGAGGTTGCCGCAAGAGGCTCAAGCGTCTCTTCTGTAACACCGGTCATAAGACCGTATGAAAGCGCAGTATTTACTGAAGACATTGCCCATGCACTTACTTCATCGCCATCCGTGAAATAATCAACATACTCGCTGTCTGCGCCGTCTGCTATATTAAGTGTGACCTCGCTTGCCGTAAGCGTGCTTACAAGCATCTTAGCCATTTCTTCTCTTGTTACCAGTCTGTTTGGTGTGAAGTTGCCGTCGCTTGTTCCGTTTACGATACCGTAGTTATATGCCTGCACTACCGCAACACTCTTTGTGTCACTGAATGGGTTATTTGCCGGAACAGGTACATCCTCATTTGTAAGTCTTCTGTACAAATTCATTGCAAGCTCACAGAATTCCTGGCGAGTAATAGAATCCTTTAAGTTATTCGATACTACCGAATATGAAACCAAGCCTGCTTCACTTGCTGCCTGATACTCGCTCTCAGCCCAGATACTTAAATCTGCTGCCATTGCCGATGTGCTGAATACCGCAGCAAGAGAAATGACACTGATTATCATTTTCTGTACTATTTTCATATATAAAAATTCTCTCCTTTTCTCCTCCTGCATTGCAGAGGTTGTTTCCTGCAGCGTTATTTTCCGCCGCTTCTGTGGTGAAATTTTTTACCCTTGATACTGATACAGTTCGTAGTCCCCTTTGATCCTATGCTTGGTATTATACCACTACATAGCGAAATTGTCAAGGCTATTTGACGAAAAAATTACGAAATTGTTAAGAAGAAAATTAACATTTCTTAATATTTTAGCGAAAATCACCATTATTATTACCATATATTGTTAAGGTATTCAATTTATTAGTAGAAAAATCAAATTCACCGCAGTGTTTACTGCGGTGAATCATAAATCTTTTGTAACATTTGCTTTTGTTTTACGTAAGCTCAGCCCTGACTATAATTCGGAGCTTCCTTTGTGATATATATATCATGCGGATGCGACTCTCTCAGACCTGCGCCTGTTATTCTTATGAACTTGCCGTTCTTTTTCAGACTCTCGATATCCTGTGTGCCACAGTAGCCCATTCCGCTCCTGAGTCCGCCGACAAGCTGATAGATCGTATCCGAAAGCGGTCCCTTATATGCAACTCTGCCCTCTACACCCTCAGGCACAAGCTTCTTTGACCCGGTCTGGAAATAACGATCCTTCGAGCCTTTTTCCATTGCCGCAAGCGATCCCATACCGCGATAAACCTTAAAACGCCTGCCCTGATATATCTCAAATTCACCCGGACTCTCGTCACAGCCCGCAAGCAGACTTCCCATCATAATGACATCAGCACCGGCAGCAATAGCCTTTACACAGTCTCCGCTATATTTTATGCCGCCGTCCGCTATACACGGAATCCCATACTTCTTTGCTTCCATGCACGCATCATAGATAGCTGTTATCTGAGGGACACCTATACCCGCAACCACACGCGTTGTACAGATCGAGCCGGGACCTATGCCTATCTTTATGCAATCCGCTCCTGCCTCTATAAGCGCACGAGCTGCCTCTGCCGTGGCTATATTACCGGCGATCAGTTGAAGATCCGGATATTTAGCCTTTACTTCCTTTATCTTATTAATGATATTTTTGGAGTGACCATGAGCCGAATCAAGACACACCACGTCAACGCCCGCCTCTATAAGCGCCGCAACACGGTCAAGACAGTCATCTGTAACACCGATAGCCGCGCCAACAAGCAATCTTCCCTGTGCATCGCGGGCCGAGTTCGGATATTGAACTGCCTTTTCTATATCCTTGATAGTGATAAGACCCTTTAAATGGTTTTCCTTATCAACTATCGGAAGCTTTTCCACTTTATACTTTGAAAGGATCTCCTGAGCTTCAGCAAGACCCGTGCCCTCAGGCGCTGTTATAAGATTTTCCGTGGTCATTGCCTCGGATATCTTTTTTTTGAAATCTGTTTCAAATCTCAGGTCACGATTAGTTATAATTCCGATAAGTACATTATCCTCGTCAACGATCGGAACACCTGATATCCTGTATTTGCCCATAAGCTCATCAGCATCACCTAATGTGTGATCCTTGGAAAGACTGAACGGGTTCATGATAACTCCGTTTTCCGAACGCTTTACCTTGTCTACCTCCGATGCCTGCTCCGCAATCGTCATATTCTTGTGAATGATGCCTATGCCTCCCTCACGCGCTATTGCTATTGCCATCTTGGACTCCGTTACCGTGTCCATCGCCGCGCTCATAAACGGAATATTCAGTCTGATCTTGTTTGTCAATCTTGTGCCCAGTTCAACCATGTTAGGCGTAATATCCGACTCCTGCGGTACTAAAAGCACATCATCAAACGTCAGACCTTCCTTCGCAAACTTGTCCATGCTCATTGCTCCTTTCTCTGTCGTTATTTTTATGTGTGTTAAATTTTATTTTAGCAAATAATTCTGCATTTTTCAATCTATTTTTTCAAAAAAAATCACATTTATAAAAAACTATTAATATACACAAATAACGTCTTCTCTAATGTAGCAAAATCACTAATACGAAAGACCTCTGACTTTATCTCCGACGCGCCGCGCAATCCCTTTATATACCACGCTATGTGTTTACGCACCTCTTTTAAGCCGCGGCTTTCACCCTTATCCGCTATGAGCAGGCGCGTATGCCTGAGCGTCGCTTCGAGCTTTGCAGGCGGATCCGGATAAGTTTTTACCTCACCATATTTCATTAACTCCTGTATCTGCAAAAAAAGCCATGGATATCCCTGTGCGCCGCGTGCTACCATGACAGCGTCACAGCCGGTATATTCCATCATTCTTAGAGCATCCTCCGCCTTAAAAATATCTCCGTTGCCTATTACAGGTATAGATAACTCCGCCTTTATCCGCTTTATCACATCCCAATCAGCTTTGCCGCTATAAAACTCACGCCGCGTTCTGCCATGTACCGTAACAGCCGCCGCTCCGTTTTCCTCGAGGATCTGCGCACAATAAAGCGAGTTATCCTCCTCCCATCCCTTGCGTATCTTTACCGTTACCGGCACCGGCGACACATCCGATACCGCCCGCATTATCCGCCCCATAAGCGCAGGATCCTTCATCAATGCTGATCCGTCTCCGTTATTTACGATTTTCGGCGCCGGACACCCCATATTAATATCTATTATATCCGGATCGTATTTCATAACCTTATGCACGACCTCAGCCATTATATCGGGCTCCGAACCGAATATCTGTATCGCACACGGGCTCTCACCTGTTACATCCATAAGCTCCGCTGTTTTTTTATCATTATAATAGAGACCCTTTGCGCTTATCATCTCGCTGTACACCATTCCTGCGCCATATTCGCGGCAGATACCGCGAAACACCTTGTCGGTTATTCCCGCCATCGGCGCAAGGAAGATAGGGTTATCTAAAACAACATTACCGATCTTCATTAAATTCCTGTCCTTCTGTGTTTTTGGGGGGGGCTGTTGCATTTTGCTACAGCCTCATGTTCGCGGTCCGACCAATTTGTCGACAGTCTGACGGGTATGTAAAAACACATTTTTACATACCCGTTTGGTATTTAATCTTTTATTATCAGCTTTCCCAATATGTTGCAAGGTCATATAGTCTGCTAAGCACCGTTATCGCCTGCTGAACAGACATATTCTCATTAGGATTGAAGCGGTTATTGCTATCGCACGACATCAGACCTTTGTCAAGACACCATCTTACATAATAGTCCGCCCATGGCGCGACCTTGCTCTTATCTGCACAGCTTAGCTTATAGTTCGTGCTTATGTACATGAACAGATCTGCCGCACGCGTCATAAGCACCGCCGCTTCCTGCCTGGTTATCAGACCGTCGGGATCAAAGGTGTCGTCTGATCGTCCTGTAACTATACCGAGCGCATAAAGCTGGTCTATCGTTTCACTGCGCCACCTACAGTCCATAAAATACCCGCTTATATATGCCTCGCCACGCGAGCGTATATAGGCGTCCATATCTTTATAATTACCCGCTGTTACTATCCAATTGGAAATCAGCTGCGTCATCTGTTCTCTTGTGATCGGCTGCTCATACTTATCTGTAAAGCTGTATGGAACAAGATTTTTCTTTGCCGCCGCCTTTATCTCTTCCTTTGCCCAATCCGCCTGAGGCAGCTTCAGAAAATCATATACGGTTATCACATTCTGTCTTGTACCGCCGTATACATCCTCCGCGCTGTCAAAGAACTCACTTTCAAGATACCTCAGATCCTCTGTATCGCTTGATGCAGGCATATAGCAAACGTAATTCTCCTCACCGTACATTCCTATCTGTATGCCGGAATTATAATAGTAGCTTATCCATTTGCCTCCGGTGGTGACAAAATTCACACATGTGCCCCTGAACGGAGTAGGATTCGTTTTACGCCACACGGTCATGTCTTTTGCTCTGTTATAGAAATATGTGATCTCATCCCGGCTGAGCAGCTTGAACTTGTTATCATCCGTATCACATATATTTGCTGACTCTATTTCTGACGCACTGTATGCCGATATAGCTTCAGCGAACGTCATGGATTCCGGCAAATTGTTGCCATCGTATGCCCACGCAGCCACAGGCATAAGCATGACAAGCGCCAAAACCGTTGCTGCTGTTCGTTTTAACATATCACGACACTCCTGCTTAGTTCTTATACGGCTTTATTACTGCCGTTCTGCCATCAGGCAGCTCAATAAAGAGCTCTATGTATGTCAGATCAGTTTTGTCTATATAACCGTTAATCACCTTAAAATGTTCTATATCATCCGAGCTTATGGTTTCCGTGTCATCATAAACCTTATACGAGCCCGGCATGTACTCCGTCGTATATATGATACAGTATTGCATATTATCGTAATATGTTCTGTATAGATTGCGTTCGAATATCGGTTCAAGCGGATTTGAATCATCCTTCATCTGGAAAGGTATGCCCTTTATTTGTTTAGTGCCCGGTACGCTCTTATTATCCGTATATCTGTATACACTGCCTGTTACCATTATATCAACAAAACACGTGCCGAGAAGATCGCTTATCATTATACCGTTGTTACCGCTGAGGAACAGCTTAGACGAATGCGGTATCATGGCAGGGTGTCCTGCATCATCCTTTATCTCGGTAAGTATGCCGTTGTTATAAACAAAGAAATGCGCCAAAAGAGTGTCGCCGTTTTCAACAAATACTATCTCCTTGCTGCTGTCTGATGTATCTAAGTCTGCAACCGCGACCGCATACGCGCTTGTAATGGAGCCAAGATCAGCCGTATAATCCAGACCGTTTATCTCCAATACCTTTGTCCCGGGTTCTACCTCATCCGATGGTGTGAATTTTATCGTTTCCTCGCTCCCGCTGCGATCCAGATCGTTACGTACCGTTGCCGGACCTGTCAGATAACACTCCGATGCGTCCTCAAGAGTTTTAAACCCAAACTGCATGAAAGCATGGGCTCTGTACGGAGTACCGTTTGTCGATATATAAACTATGCTGTGGTGTCCGTCCCATGTAACCGCAAAGTCCATCGCCTCGGATATAGCCCGAATCGGTATCAATATCCTGTCATTTATCGATATGGCAGGCGAGTCCAGCTCAATACGCTCGCCGTTTTTATACATAACCGTATCACCGTATTTTACAGTGATAACATATCCGTTTTTTTTGATCGTAGCCGTCTGCGTTGGCTGATCCCACGATACTGCGGCCCCCGCCTTCTCAAACACGGCGCGTATCGGTACCATTGTATAGCCCGGATCAACAACTATAGGATCCTGGCCAAACTCTTCAAAATCGACCTTTTCATTATCCACCTCTACGCTTATCACATCTTTCTCAGCGTACACGCCAACAGCAAAAGCCGCGGTCAATCCGGCAACAACTGCTGCGGAAACAAAAAATTTTGTAAGCTTCATTTTTTACCCTAAATCCTTTCGCAATATTTATAGTATACAATACCTATCCATATACTCTTCCATCTTCGGTATCATCGTGTCATGATTGCCCGTAGTTTTCAGATACTCATATATATCCGCTACCGTTATGATTGCGTGAACATTTATCCCGTAATCCTCGCCAACCTCCATTATGGCTGTCTTGCCGGGCGTTTTCCCTGTCTCACAGCGATTTACGGATATAAACATGTCCTTTACCTCGACCTTAGCCGCTCCGTAAAGGATCGGCATGGTTTCCCTGACCGCAGTTCCGGCAGTGATAACATCCTCTATAATTATAACTCTATCTCCATCCTGCGGCTTATACCCGACAAGTGAACCGCCTTCACCATGGTCCTTCTCCTCCTTACGGTTGAAGAAATACGGCTTGTCTATCCCATATTCATTGTACAGAGCTGCGGCCGTTGATGCGGCAAGCGGTATTCCTTTGTACGCCGGTCCGAACATGCAGTCAAAATCATCACCAATGGTTTCCCTGACAAGCTCTGCATAGAACTTTCCTAAAGAAGCTATCTGACTGCCGGTTTTATAATTGCCCGTGTTTACAAAATAAGGTGTAGTCCTGCCGCTCTTTGTTATGAATTCGCCAAAACGCAGCACGTCCGCGCCCATCATAAACTCTATAAATTCTTTCTTTCTGTTATTCATACGCAGCCCCCACTATTCTTTTTTTGAATATACAAATTTATTGTATCACATTTTTTTCATTTTGTAAATATAATAACAAAAAAAAAGCATACAGAATTTATTATATTTTTCTACATGCTTTTCTTTTTATTACATACAACGGGATGCGGCGATGCCTCATAAACACCGCCATTCCGAATTACTCAGCCTTTTTATCAGTCTTATCGTCTGGCTGTTTTTCCTCTGCCTGTTCTTCCTCTGCCTGTTCTTCTTCTGCATCAGCATCGTCTTTTTTGGCATCCTTTTCGTCTGCTGCCGCCGCTTCCGCTGCTTTCTGCTCATCATATCTCTTCTTTTCTCGCTGCTCCATCTGAGCTCGTATTTCACCGAAAAGGGTTTCCCCGTTTACGGAGTCGTCAAGCTCATACGCTTCCTTGAACTGCTCCAATGACTCTTCTCCGACAAGCTTTGCAAGCGTTGTTTTATCGCGCGCTTCACCAATAGTCATTTCTTCGGTAAAAGTCTCATCCCAACCCATCTGCTCACGAAGCGTATCAAGATCGGTTCCCATCAGCTCAGCAAATTTTTTGAGCGGAATAAGGTTTTCAGTTGCATTACCGTTGGTCTCACCCGGAAGATCCTCCGGCAAATCATACATTTTAAGGAAATCGGCATATTCCATACCCTGACTGTCAGCAATGCTCGCCGCCGTAGTACCGTCTATATCGAGATAGTTGCCGCCATACTTGCCGCCCTTAGATTTATTATTCATGAAGAACATATTCGCAACTACAGCGATAGCAACGATTATAAGCGCTACTGCCGCTATTATACCAACTGTACTCTTCTTGGCTTTCTGCGGAGCGCCGCTTACCTCATCATTCGAATATCCTACCGGATTTTCAGTAACAGCAGGCTCTGCCTCATCTGCTTGTTCTGCTGCCTTTGTCGTTTCCTCTTCTATTAAAACTGTTTTCTCCGGGTCCTCTGCAGCTTCCTCTGCTGATGCTGCTGCCTCTGTCGTTTCTTCTTCTATTAAAACTGTTTTCTCCTGATCCTCTGCAGCTTCCTCTACTGATCCTGCTGCTGCCTCTGTCGTTTCTTCTTCTATTAAAACCGTTTTCTCCGTATCCTCCGTAGCAGTCTCTATATTTTCCGCTGCTTCCTCAACAGATCCTATCTTTTTCTCTTCATTATTCATTTCAGATTACTTCCTTCCCCGGATAATTATTTCTCAACCGCAGTCTCTGCGCCATCCGTATCGACCCCTGCCGCAGCCGGCTCTTCCTGTGCCGCTTGCTGCGCTGCCTGCTCCTCTTCCTGCTTCTGCTGTGCATACGATGAATACATAGCTTTAACATTCATGTCTGTTGTATCCAGCGTAACCTCCGCATCACCGAGCTGATCACCCATAGCCTTCTTGAAATCATCAAGATCCGCTTCGGTAAGCTCTGTACCGCTTGAATACTTTACATAGTTTGCAAGTGTCATCTTGTCATACGCATCCTGCTCACTGTCACTGCCCTTAAGACCGCTGTCACTTAGTCCGTAGAGCGCAAGGAACTCATCAGCCTCCATACCGAGCGTATCTGCTCTCTCCGTTATTGTAGCATTGTAATTATCAAGCTTATCCTTCTTCTTGGTTGTGCTGATGCTTTTATATACCGCAATAACTCCGAGAATGAGCACTATAACAATGACTGCAATCATTATGAAACCCATGCCGTCTCTCTGATTGCCCCCACTATATTGTTTCGCCATTTTACTTTTCTCCTTTCAAAATTTATACAACAAATTGTATGATATCATGAATCAAGCAAAAAATCAATATAAATTTTATAAAATTTCATGAAATTATTTATTGCCCAATCTTTCAATAAGATTCTGTATCTTTACTACCGGATCAAGAAGCTTTGATATTGTATCATCATGGTTAAGTGTATTTATCAGAAGCGATACATATTTTGACATATCAACCTCATAATACCACTCACGTTCTGCAAGTCCCGGATTTCTATAGATAAGATTAGTTGTAAATATCATATTGATTATACCGTTTTTATATGCCTCATCAAACACATCAAGACCGTTTACAAACAAACCAAATGACGAGAATACAAATATTCTCCGCGCGCCCTGTTTTTTGAGCTTCGTCGCAACATCGATTATCGATTCGCCTGACGAGATCATATCGTCTACAATTATAACATCCTTACCATCGACCTCACGGCCCAAGTATTCATGTGCAACGATCGGGTTTTTTCCGTTCTCTACTCTTGAATAATCACGACGCTTATAGAACATACCGAGATCAAGCTGCAGCACAGAGCTGTAATACATACACCTCTGCATACCGCCCTCATCCGGTGAAATAACAATAGTATCAAATTTATTGAACTTAATATCCGGCACCGCTCTTGTCATAGCCTTTATCATCTGGTATGTCGGCTGTATATCATCAAAGCCGGACAGCGGGATCGAATTCGAAACTCTGGGGTCATGTGCGTCAAAGGTCAGCACATTTTTAACACCCATCGCAGCAAGCTCGTTAAGCATTATAGCCGCATCAAGTGATTCACGTCCGCTTCTTCTGTGCTGTCTGCCCTCATAGAGCATTGTCATAACAACGGTTATTCTGCGTGCCTTGCCTCCCATTGCGGCAATTATACGCTTAAGATCCTGATAATGGTCATCCGGACTCATGTGATTTTCGTAGCCGTACATATTATATGTAACACCGTGATTGAAGCAGTCACATATTATATATACATCATGACCTCTTACAGTCTCGTCAATAACTCCCTTGCCTTCTCCTGTGCCGAATCTCGGGCAATGCACATGCGCCACATAGGTATCTACATCCTCAATATCCCCGCGCATGCTTTTTAAGTAATAATCGATTTGCTCTGCAAACTTTTCACAGCCCTTCATGCTTATTACTGTAAGCTTTCCTACTGTTGGTGCTGCGTCTGTGATAATGTCCTGAATTGGGTTTGTCATGGTATGTCTCCTTTGCGTTTTAAAGACGAATTGGGTAATAACGGCTTAAAGCCGATCGGAATACGATCTCATAGAATATATTCCTTTTTTATTGTATCATGTTTTTCGACGTTTTTCAATCATTTTGCCGGATTAAATTAAACGATTTTTGGACATTATATTCAAAAAAATCCACCAATTTGAACAAAGATGATGTTACTTTTTTATCTTACTCATCTGTTCCGTACACTTTATTCTTATAGTTTTTCTTCTATAGCACTTCTGAACCGAAATCAGGCGTTTGGTGTGAAAAATCTGATTAGTAATTTTTTACTCATAAAAAACGCTCGTATAAAAGACAATACTTGTTACATAATAAAATCATAATCATTATGATGATCACAGCTGCGACAGCGGCTTTAAAGGAGGAAAAACAAAATGAAAGCAACAGGAATCGTGAGAAGAATAGATGATCTCGGCAGGGTAGTTATTCCTAAGGAGATACGCCGCACGATGCGTATCCGCGAGGGCGATCCCTCATATATAACAATGACAGAGACCGAAAAGCAAAATGTTTTTATAACTGCCGTAAACACAATATCTGAACGATTACATAAAAATCACAGCTCCCGGTATTGATCGGGAGCTGTATAGTAGTTGGGTTTATTGTATCTCTGTTACCTTAGTCAATGGTCTTTGCTTGCTGTCCCAAAGGAATATCTTGTAGTTTGACCATGGCAATGCCGCTGTGAAGGATGCTTCTTTACCGGATAAATCCTTTGCGCCCTCTGTTGCATATTGCAAATCATTTCCGTTATATGATGCTACAAACATCCGCACATCGGATAGATCCATTGCATCCGATGAGACCGTAAGTACAAGCTTGCCATTTTCAAATGTCTTTTCCACATTTACATCCGCCGCGATCGTTTCTACCTCAAATTCCGGCTCCAAGATGCAGATGTTGTAATGAATATCCGCGCCGGTCAAAGCTTCATTGGCTTCACCAATATGTATTGCGCTCCACTGCTCCTTTGTTCCGGAATAATACACATCATTTAAGTTGCTTGAAACCTCAAACGCCCCCATTTTGATGCTCATCACACTGTCGGGGATCGTCACGCTCGTAAGGCTGCCGCAACCGGCAAACGCGTGCTCACCTATGCTCGTCACGCTGTTCCCGAGCGTCACGCTCGTAAGGCTGCTGCAATCTCTAAACGCACCATCGCCGATGCTTGTCATGCCGTTCCCGATCGTCACGCTCGTCAAGCTGCAATAGGAAAACGCATTCGGGCTGAAGCTCGTCACGCTGTCCGGAATAATATAACTCCCGCTCTTTCCTCCGGGGCAGCATATAAGCGTTGTTTTATTCTTATTTAAAAGCACTCCGTTTTCCGAGCTGTATTCTATATTACCCTCAGCTACGCTTATACTTGTCAGGCTGCTGCAGTCGGAAAACACAGATTCGCCTATACTCGTCACGCTGTCAGGGATCGTGATGCTCGTCAGGCTGCTGCAGCTGACAAACGCACCATCGCCTATGCTCGTCACACTGTCAGGGATCGTCACGCTCGTCAGGCTGCTGCAGCCGACAAACGCATAGGCTGCAATAGTACGCGTATTCGCTTTTATACTGACATCGGTTATTGTTCTTTTTGCTTCTATTAAATGATTATTTATATATAATATCCCATTTTCCCAGTTGCCCTCATTGTTATAGTATGCGGTATTGGAAAACGCACCATCGCCAATGCTCGTCACGCTGTCCGGGATCGTCACGCTTGCCAGACTTCTGCAATTGGAAAACGCATTTGCGCCTATGCTCGTCACACTGTCAGGGATAGTCACGCCGGTCAGGCTGATGTGATAGGAAAACGCATAGGCTGCAATAGTACGCGTATTCGCTTTTATACTGACATCGGTTATTGATGCTTTTGCATCTATTAAATGATTATTTATATATAGTATCCCATTTTCCCAGTTGCCCTAATTGTTATAGTATGCGGTATCGGAAAACACAGATGCTCCTATTCTCGTCACGCTGTCCGGGATAGTCACGCTCGTCAGGCAGCTGCACCCTCTAAACGCACCATAGCCAATGCTCGTTACACTGTCCGGGATAGTCAGGCTCATCAGGCTGCTGCAATCGGAAAATGCATTTTCGCCTATGCCCATCACACTGTTCGGGATAGTCACACTCGTCAGGCTGCTGCAATTGAAAAACACAGATCTGCCTATACTCGTCACGCTGTCCGGGATCGTGATGCTCGTCAGGCTGCTGCAATCGCTAAATGCACCATCATCAATGCTCGTCACACTGTCCGGTATAGTCACGCTCGTCAGGCTGCTGCAATCGTAAAATGCACTATCGCCTATGCTTGTCACACTGTCGGGGATCGTCACGCTCGTCAGGCTGCTGCAGCCGTAAAACGCGCCATTGCCAATGCTCGTCACACTGTTCGGAATAGTATAACTCCCGCTCTTTCCTCCGGGGCAGCATATAAGCGTTGTTTTATTCTTATTTAAAAGCACTCCGTTTTCCGAGCTGTATTCTGTATTACCCTCAGCTACGCTTATACTTGTAAGAGTGCTGCAACCTTCAAACGCCCAATCGCCAATGCTCGTCACGCTGTCCGGGATAGTCACGCTCGTCAGGCTGCTGCAGCCGTAAAACGCGCCATTGCCAATGCTCGTCACACTGTTCGGAATAGTCAGGCTCGTCAGGCTGCTGCAATCGCTAAACGCCCAATCGCCAATGCTCGTCACGCTGTCCGGGATAGTCAGGCTCGTCAGACTGCTGCAATCGCTAAACGCATAACCGGCTATAGTACGCGTATTTGCTTTTATACTAACATCGGTTATTGTTCTTTTCGCATTGATTAAATGATTGTTTATATATAATATCCCATTTTCCCAGTTGCCCTCATTGTTATAGTATGCGGTATCGGAAAACACAGATGCGCCTATGCTCGTCACGCTGTCCGGGATCGTCACGCTCGTCAGGCTGCTGCAATAGCTAAACGCCCAATCGCCAATGCTCGTCACGCTGTCCGGGATAATGACGCTTGTAAGCGAGCTGCAACTCTCAAACACGCTCCTGCCAATACTTGTTACAGGATATCCTCCGAGCGATGATGGTATGGTTATATCACCGCTGATCGAACTGTCAACTTGTGTAATCTCCGCTTTGCCGTCTGATACTCGATATGTATAATACCCTTCCGTCTCAGCTGACACAGGCATTATAATAAGTCCCAATATCATACATAATGACAGCAAACCCGCCAGTGTTTTTTTCATAAATGTTCCTCCATCTGTTTATATTTAAAAAGTGCGCGCCAATTCCGGCACGCACTAAAAATGCAATACTCGGAATTGTTACCACACAAATCTATCACTCTACTTGAAAAAGTATGCGAAAATTGAGCCTGCATTTTTAACGAAAGTTAAAAATGCACACTTTTCAATTAGAGTATTAGTGATTTATGTGGTATACCTGCATTTTACCATATCAATTAATGCATTGTCAATAGCTTTTAAAAATATTTTCCATTCATTTGTCTGCATATGATAAAAACAGCTCGCGATAACCATCGTAAGCTGTTAGTAAGCAGTTATCTTTGTAATGGAGCCGTATTGAAATATTTTAATATCTATCCAGAAATTCGCGCGGCGTAAGTATTTCCGGTCTTTCGATCTCAATATCCGCAAAATCCTTATCGCCCGTTAATAATATATCAACATCTGAAATGATAGCCGAATATAGTACTTTTTCATCATCAGGATCGCGTATTGTAAACAAATCGTCAATATCCGGTGATTTAGGAGTATATATCATTTCAAACGGCAGATTTGTTAAAAACTTTTCCAAGTCGTTTTTTCTGTCCGGAAATTTTCTTTCTATTACCTCATGCAATTCATCTATCACATATGAGCATAACACTATTTCATGATCAGATGTGATCTTGTCAATAAGCCCTCTCATGCCTTTAAATACGAACATCGAGATGAGAATATTTGTATCAAGCATTATTCTCATTAATTGCCGTTCCTCTCTTGTCTGACCGTTTTTACCAAATCGACTACATCATCTATATTTTCCAAACCCAATCTGTCGGCTTCTCCGGAAAAAGCGGTCTGCATATCCTCAAACGCCAGCTTCGCAGGATTTGCGACAACAAATTGTCCGTTTTTTTCAATAAAGGCTACTTTTCCACCGTCAACAAGAGATAGTGCTCTTCTGATCGCTATAGGTAAAGTTATTTGCCCCTTTGACGTGATCTTTGCCAGTTCCATTTTACACATCCTCTCTTCATCTTAACCCTGAATTCATTGTTTTCATTGTCATATTAGTATTATACTAAATTATTAAGGAAAAGTCAACAGCTAAATTTGATTAGCATTTTAGAAATATTTAACTATCCGAAATCGTCTGCATAAAAGAAAAGCAATGCAGCATAATAAAACCATAGACAGGCAAAAAAGTTGATTTTGCGGTATGAGGAGGAAAAAGATAATGAAAGCAACAGGAATCGTGAGAAGAATAGATGATCTCGGCAGGGTAGTTATTCCTAAGGAGATACGCCGCACGATGCGTATCCGCGAGGGCGACCCGCTTGAAATATTCACCGAAAAGGACGGAGAGGTGATCTTTAAGAAGTACTCACCAATAGGAGAGCTTGGCGATTTTGCTGACAACTACGTTGAAACGCTTGCAAAAACGAGTGGACACGGCGCATGCATAACTGATCGCGACAACGTAATAGCTGTATCCGGCATCCCCAAGAAGGAGCTTATGGAAAAGCGTGTCTCCCATGAACTTGACGATATTATGAACGATAAGTCAAAAATATCCTGTGATTCCGGTCGCAGGGTAAGCATAGCTGATGGCAGCGACAAATATAGCGCAAAGGTCGTAGTGCCTATCATATCAGAAGGCGACACTATCGGTTCGGTGCTGTTTGTTATGAAGGAGGATGAGAACGCCTCAGAGGTGGATGATAAGCTTGCAGAGTCTGCGGCAGGCTTTTTGGGCAAACACATGGAGGGCTGAAACAGGAGATTTATCGGGGGACTGCCGTCCCCCGCGCCCCTGCGATATGTTGCACAAGAGTTTTATACGCTAAACTGAAAGTTAGGGGTTGATTTTTTCTTTGCAATGGTATATAATTATACAATAAATATGCAAAGGAGAGAATTACGCATGAAAAAATTTACTTCTGCAGCACTTGCTGCAGTAATATCCTTATCGACGTTGGGCGCAGTCGCTATGGCAGAGGACACACCGATAACGATCACTATCAACGACGCAACGCTCACTATCGCTGAAGGTGACACACAGCCGTTTATCGAAGAAGGCCGCACACTTGTGCCGATGCGCGCCATATTTGAGGCTCTGGATGCAACGGTTGACTGGGACGGTGACAACAGACGCATCACAGCCTACGATCCGGCAAAAGGTACCACGATCATTCTGACCATAGACAGTAATGAGATGCTTGTTGACGACGAAAAGATAGAGCTTGACGTTCCGGCAAAGATAGTTAACGACAGAACTGTAGTACCGGTAAGAGCTATAGCTGAGGGACTCGGCTGCACCGTAACCTGGGATGGTGACTCAAGAACCGTCTATATAGACAGTATGAATTCAGCACTTGCGCCGATATCCTGTACTATGATAGAAGATCTGAATGAGCAGATACGTATTAATTCACCTGATCGGTATATCGTCGCAGATCCCACAAATCCGCTTATCACCGTAAAGGGCTATGAATATGATCCAATGGACAATATGAGCCAGATCAACTGCCGCTGGGATGTAGGCGAGGGCGCAGATTTCATAATAAGAATAGTTCCCGGCACAGTAAGAGGTATTATGGACTCGAAAACAGCAAAAGAGAAAGAGATATTTGAAGTAGCTGAAGGGGTGCAGGCTCAGATAAAATCTGACGATGATGTAACCTTTGCAGTATGGTACAACAATGACTTTTCCTTTGGGGTTATGTTCACGAACACTGACTGGGATACAACTGATGTATTAAAGGAAGTTGCAAAGGATATAAATGCTATTATCCCTGTAAAGGGCGCTGAAGCATTCTACGGTTTCCGCACGGATACCACAAGCGGCCGCGCAAATCTGCTTATCCTCGCGGGCGATAAGGCAGGCGAGTACAAGGCATTCATAACATGGGGCAACGGTGCATCCTCAACGGTACAGTGGGAAATGACATGTACATACGATGAAAAGACCGGTACACTTGTTTATGATAACGGCAAAAAGCGTGAATATACCGATGATGAAAACGGTAATACCATTGATACCAAGGAGCTGGCAACCGGCACCAAGGGTACATTTACATTCGATAACGGATTTGTTCTTTGGTCAGATTCCAATGACAAGAAGCAGTCCGAAGAATGTCAGTTTGTACGCGGAGTTATCGAGCAGCAAGCAGACGAAGCAGAAACAACTCTGACAGCCGATTCCGCTCCCCAAACAGATGAAGACGCTGTTGAGGAGTATGATGCTACCGATCTGCCTCCGGAGGAGATTCCTGCAGAATAATAACCTAACACAAAAATGGACGTATCAAAGCTTGATTTTATATCATAAATAAAAGCCAAAAAAAATGGCGCTGACGACCGGCTGAAAAAAGCCGATCAGCGCCATTTTTTAATACATTACCCTTGAAATTATTCAGCGTACTTATCTTCTTTGCTCCATGAATAGAACTTTCTGATTTCCTCGCCGACCTTCTCAAGCTGATGCTCAGCCTTAAGCTGGCGGGATGCGTTAAAGTGCGCTCTGCCGTTCTTGTTCTCAGCTATCCACTTGGAGGCGAATGTACCATCCTGGATCTCTGAAAGAACCTGCTTCATTTCCTTCTTTGTAGCCTCTGTTACCATTCTCTTACCGGTCTCATAGTCACCGAACTCAGCAGTATCGGATATAGAATATCTCATCTTGCCAAAGCCGCCGGCATAGATAAGGTCAACAATAAGCTTCATCTCGTGAATACACTCAAAATATGCGTTTCTGGGATCATAGCCCGCTTCAACGAGAGTTTCGAAACCTGCCTGCATCAGAGCTGTAACGCCGCCGCAGAGGACTGCCTGCTCACCAAAAAGGTCTGTCTCTGTCTCGCATCTGAATGTAGTCTCAAGTATAGCTGCTCTTGCGCCGCCTATACCTGCACCATAAGCTAAAGCCGTCTCAAGCGCCTTACCTGTAGCATCCTGCTCTACAGCTACCAGACACGGAACACCCTTGCCCTCTTCATACTCAGAACGAACAGTGTGACCCGGACCCTTCGGAGCGATCATTGCAACGTCAACACCTGCCGGCGGAACGATCTGCTTGAAATGGATATTAAAGCCGTGTGCAAACATTATCATGTTGCCCTCTTCAAGATTCGGCTCTATAGCCTCTTTGTAGATATCTGCCTGCTTTTCGTCCGGTGTAAGTATCATTATGATATCAGCCTTCTTTGCAGCCTCAGCAGTTTCATACACAGGTATGCCATAGCTCTCCGCCTTTGCAGCGCTCTTTGAACCCTTTCTGAGACCAACGATTACATTAACACCGCTGTCCTTAAGGTTCTTTGCGTGCGCGTGACCCTGTGAGCCATATCCGATGATCGCAACTGTCTTACCCTCCAAAAGCTGAAGATTGCAGTCGCTCTCATAGAACACTCTTGCGTTCTGATCATTTGTTTTTCCCATTTTGTATTACCTCTTTTCTAAATAAAATACATTTTTATATAAAACACCGTCCGTGTGTTTTAACTAATTGAGTCTGAGTGTGCTTGCGCCTCGCTCTAACGCAGTCATACCGGTGCGGGCTATCTCCTCTACACCGTAATTCTCCATCATTCTGAGAAACGCGTCTATTTTCCTGTCAGAACCTGTCATTTCAACCGTAAGCGTAGTCTCTGAAATATCAACAATGTTTGCTCTGAAAACGTTTGTGACCTCTATTATTTCACCGCGTGTCTTTGGCGTTGCCTTCACCTTTATCAGGATAAGTCCGCGCTTTACCATGTCACCCTCGGTAAGCTTTTTGAGCTTTATGACCTCCATAAGCTTTGAAAGCTGCTTGGAGACCTGTTCAAGCATATAATCATCACCCTTGACCTCGATCGTTATACGCGAGATCTTTTCATCCTTAGTAGTTCCAACCGAAAGGGAATGGATGTTGAAGCCGCGTCTTGTAAAAAGGCCTACCACGCGCGAAAGTACGCCTGCGTGGTTTTCAACAAGAACTGATAAAGTATATTTTTCCATGTTTATTATCTCCTTTCCGTAAGACGCTTATCATTAAGTGAATCGCCGGTCGGCTCATACGGACTAACGTTAACTACAAGCAGGTAGCTTTCCTTATCCGCAAACATATCCTCTATGGCTGCGTCTACGTATGAGTTCTCCGACACTGATCCTGAACGGATGCCGTATGCCTTAGCAAGCATTTCAAAATCCGGATTACCGCCTGTGATGTCTACCATCTGATAGTTTGACTTATACGCCGTATATTGCAGCTCGTGCACCATACCGAGACGGTCATTCTTAAACAACACCATTTTTACCGGGATATGATACTGCACCATCGTGCCAAGCTCCGGCAGATCCATCTGGAAGCTGCCGTCACCCATCACCGCTACGACCGGTATGCTGTCCTGGGCTCTTGACGCGCCTATAGCTGCCGGCAAACCATAGCCCATTGTTCCGAAGCCGCCGGAGGTTATAAACCTGTCCGGCTTCTTTACATTATAATTGTTGGCACACCATATCTGATTTTGTCCAACCTCGGTAGTGAGATATATCTGCGATTTTGTTATTTCCGAAAGCCTTCTGAGGAAGTAACGCGGATCAACGGTACCGGTGTTCTCACCGGAGGGTGTATAAATATCCGATCTGCGAAGCTCGTTTGCCTCTTCCTTCCATGCATCGTCTACCTTATACCCGCCTATCACCTGGATAAACCTAAGCGTTATTTCCTTTATATCACCTACCACCGGGATATACGGCTGCAGGTTCTTGCCTATCTCAGCCGGATCTATATCTATATGCACAAGCTTGTCCGCATCTTCAAGTCCCTTCGCGTTCGCAACGCTTCTGTCGCCAAGCCTTGTTCCCATCGCTATGACAAGATCCGATCGGTTCAGGATACTATTTGCATGCCTTACGCCGTGCGAGCCTATCATGCCATAAAAGCGCTCGTCGCTGCTCGGGATGACACCAAGCCCCATCATCGTTGATATTACCGGTATGCCGGTGCGATTTACCAGCTCATTTACCTCCTTTTCAGCGCCGGAGCAGCAAATACCGCCGCCCGCGAGAATTACAGGCCGCTTTGATTTCTTCAGAGCATCGGCAGCTTTTTTGAGCTGTGTTTCATTCGCTCTGCCTGGAAGCTTGTATCCGCGCAGATTTATCTCTTCATCACCATCGCCATTATATTCGCTCTGGAACACGTCTATCGGAACATCTATAAGCACCGGTCCGTGTCTGCCTGTAGTCGCGATATGGAACGCCTCATTTATAACGCGCACAATAGCAGTAACATCCTTGACAAGATAGCTATGCTTTGTAAAAGGCAGCGTTGCACCTGTTATGTCTACCTCCTGAAACGCGTCCTTGCCTATGAGCGCTCGCTTTACTTGTCCGGTAATTGCGACCATAGGGATCGAATCCATATATGCCGTAGCTATCGCGGTAATGAGGTTGGTCGCTCCCGGACCAGATGTTGCGGTACATACGCCCGCCGTATGAAGCACGCGTCCGTAGCCGGATGCCATGTGCGCCGCGCCCTGTTCATTACGCGTAAGAATATAATCTATAGATGAACGTGAAAGGCTGTCTATCAGCGGTGCATTCGATGCACCCGGATAGCCGAAAATAACCTTTACACCATTTTCTTCAAGTGCTTTTACAGCCAGATCAGCTCCTGTCATGTCCCATTCACTTCCTTGTTTATTGCATAATATTCACATAATAACATGTATTTTATCAGTTTTTGCCCCGGTTGTCAACATCGTTTTAATATTATTGTTGATTTTTATAAGAAATTATTGAAATGAGTTACTGTTTGTGCTATAATTAGTGTAACTTTTAGTTTACAAACCAACAGAACAAAAGAGGTATAAAATGATAGCAATTATAGATTACGGCGCAGGAAATCTGCACAGCGTAAAAAACGCGCTCGATTATTTGGGTGCGGAAAGCGAGATCACAGCCAATAAAAGCAAAATACTCTCGGCAGACCATGTTATTCTGCCGGGCGTGGGCGCATTCGGGGATGCCATGCGTCAACTTGACGCATCAGAGCTTACCGATACGGTACGACAGGCGGCAGACGGTTCCCGCCCGTTTCTGGGTATTTGCCTCGGCTTGCAGCTATTATTTAAGCATAGCGAGGAAAGCCCTGCGGCTAAGGGACTTGGAATATTCAGAGGCGGCTCTGTGAAAATACCCGATCGCGGACTTAAAATACCTCATATTGGCTGGAACAGTATTTCACTTGCAAAACAAAGCCGCATACTGCCCGTTGGCGAGACTTATGTTTACTTTGTCCACTCCTACTACATACAGCCGAAGGACACAGAGATAATTTCCGCGTATACAGAATACGGTGAAAAACTCCCCATCGCAGTCGAACACGGGAACGTGTTTGCAACGCAGTTCCACCCGGAAAAAAGCGGTGATGCGGGACTTAAAATATTAAAGCGGTTTATTTCACTTTAAGGAGAATAACTATGTTTGCAAAAAGAATAATACCCTGCCTTGATGTAAACTGCGGCAGAGTTGTAAAGGGAGTTAATTTCGTTAATCTTATAGACGCGGGTGATCCTGTCGAATGCGCAGCGGTATATGACCGCGCCGGAGCAGATGAGCTTGTGTTTTTGGACATAACCGCTTCAAGCGATGCGCGGAACACTGTTGTTGACATGGTAAAGGCAGTGGCAAAGCGCGTATTTATCCCATTCACAGTCGGCGGAGGGATCAGAACCGTAGAAGACTTCAGAACAATACTAAACGCAGGCGCAGACAAGGTCAGCATCAACAGCGCGGCAGTAAAAAACCCCATGCTCATAGCTGACGCATCAAAAAAGTTCGGCTCGCAATGTGTGGTCGTGGCTATTGACGCGAAGCGCAGAGAAAACGACAGCGGCTGGGATGTATACCTCAACGGCGGCAGAGTGAATACCGGTATTGACGCGATAGAATGGGCAAAAAAAGCCGAAGCTCAAGGCGCAGGCGAGATACTGCTCACAAGCATGGATTGTGACGGAACAAAGACAGGCTACGATCTGGAACTTACCCGAACTGTATCCGAAAGCGTCAACATCCCCGTTATCGCCTCCGGCGGTGCAGGAACAATGAAGCACTTCCTGGACGCGTTCCGTGACGGTAAAGCGGACGCAGTGCTTGCCGCAAGCCTGTTTCACTTCCGCGAAATTGAAATAAAAGACCTAAAAAAATACCTGCGTGATAACGGAGAAAGTGTGAGAATATGAGCAAAATGCGAGACTTGAAAAAATATAATAAAGACAGCAGAGAAAGCGGTATTGTTCCTCGCGGCGCTTTCAATGCCGATACTTCAAAGGTATATATACTAATAGCAATACTGGCGTTCCATATACTTCCTCTCATTCTCGCGCTTGTACATCAAACCTCGAACGCATATCTGAACAGTGTGTTTATGTTCTACTTTGATCCGATAATTATATTCGCATTACTGCTTGTATATGGGATAAAGATCGGTTTTAACTTCAAAATGCCGCTCCTAACCACCGTTCTTGCGGCAATATCGACTATAATGTACTACCACAGCGAAACAGGTGCCGAAATGGGAATACTATATTATCCTCTCCTGACGCTTGCGCTTGCACTGCTCGCTTACGGAGTGACGGCCTTCCTCGGCATACTCGCCGGCGCGGTGATACGTCATTTCAGAATATTCTGAAAACAGCATAAGAAAAGAGGTTGTATAAAGACTAAATTTCAGTTTATCGGGGTGGTTCAACCCCCCTGCCCCCCATTCTTGGGGGAAAAGAGTAGTAGTTGCAGGGGGAAACTACGTTTCCAAACTACGGCGTTTGTTGCTATGCAACACGCCTACGACACGCCAGCGTGTCGTTCACCCTGCAACCCCCTATGCTTAATATGGCTGATACGCAATTAACAGTTAACGCGCCGGTTTGCTGCGCTCTGCACTTTGATGTTTGCGGCTGTCTGAGATGCTCAAGGGCTTGGGGAAGTGTGTCTCGCTCATTGCTTAGACGGCTTTTATGTACAGCTGCTATAGTGTTAACATAAATCGAATGGCTTGTGCTGGTGTAGTGTAAACCGATGATCTTATTACTATGTCCGCTGTACATAAAAGGCAAATGCGCATTCGCGAGACACACTTCCCCAAACCTCCCATAAGCATTGCTATGGCTTTAGCTGAACGCGCAGCAAACTGGCTCTGCCGCCCCGAACCCCGCTAAACG
>JAFRDB010000071.1 GCA_017404065.1 Clostridia bacterium | reverse complement strand
GAGCTTCAATTGAATAGAAAACTGCACTTGTTTGAGGGAAAATATACCCTCTAATTTTCGTGCTTATTTTTATCCAATTTCCATTATATCACATATTGTTTCACTTGGCAAGGATTTGAGCAATTTCTTATAAAGCAAGAATAGGGCTGTTGCATTTTGCTACAGCCCTCAGACTGTCGACAAATCGGCCAGACCGCGCAAATGTATAATTATATCAAACAAAAATCCAATTACAGATAGTATAAAATTCATCCTTGCTGTATTATCGAAAAACAGCAAGGTTGTGCGCTTTTTGCAAAAACAAACTCTACCGTACCAACGTACGCCGACGAGTTCATTTTCGCAAAATCTGACCTGATTTTCGTCAGTCTGCCAGCGTGTAGACAGTTTTGTCTACACGCTGAGGGCTGTTGCATTTTGCTACAGCCCTGTTTGTTCGTCAATCAACAGGCGAGAACATATCCTTGCCTAAACCACATGTCGGGCATACCCAATCCTCGGGTACATCCTCCCATGCAGTACCCGGAGCGATGCCGCTGTCCGGATCGCCTACTGCCGGATCATATACATATCCGCACGGACACTCATATTTCATGTTTTTTCTCCTCCTTTAAAAATTTTACTTATTATTCTGTGCAGCGCTTAAAATCTCATTTGCGTGCTGCACCTGTTCGTCAGTTTTTAGCTCATAAGCCGTTTTGATGAACTCTACTGCCTTTTCGGTCTCGCCTGCGTCAACATACGTCTTGATTACGATAGCTGCATATTCATCAAGCTTTTCCTGCGCATCCTTATAGTCCAATCCCTTTAGCCTCTGCGCGGCTGATTCATAATCGCCGCTCTCCGCGAGCCTTTGAGACATATTATACCGCATTACAGGCAGCGCCGTCTTTGACACTATGACCGCTACAAGAACTATTGCCGCGATTATACCGATAGTAAGTCCTGTTACCTTTAAGGCTATATGCTTCGATGTATTGTTCTCCATCCGAAGAACCTCCTTCCGGATCTTATATAAAATAATGCCTAACGGCATGTCAGCCCCCCTGACCCCCCAATCTTGGGGGGAACCGGATGGTGTGCGCAGGGGGACTTGCGTCCCCCTGCACCCCCGCATCTGAGCAATTTCTTATAAATAGACAAAAGTACGACCGTAGGAACGGCCGTACTTGAAGTCGTATTTATATCAATTATTCATCGATTTCTGAAACGACGCCCGAACCTACTGTTCTGCCGCCTTCACGAATAGCGAAACGGAGACCCTTCTCTATAGCGATCGGTGTGATAAGCTCAACTGTCATCTTTACGTTATCACCAGGCATGCACATCTCTACACCCTCAGGAAGAGTGATTACGCCTGTAACGTCAGTTGTTCTGAAATAGAACTGCGGTCTGTAGTTGTTAAAGAACGGTGTGTGACGACCACCCTCGTCCTTAGTAAGAACATAAACCTCTGCGTTGAACTTTGTGTGCGGATTAACTGAACCCGGCTTAGCAAGAACCTGTCCACGTTCGATCTCTGTTCTTGCAACACCACGGAGAAGCGCACCTACGTTGTCGCCTGCCTCTGCATAGTCAAGAACCTTTCTGAACATCTCAAGACCTGTAACAACGACCTTGCGTCTTTCCTCTGTAAGACCGATGATCTCAACTTCCTCGTTAACTCTGATCTGACCTCTCTCAACTCTACCTGTAGCAACTGTACCACGACCTGAGATTGAGAAGATATCCTCGATCGGCATAAGGAACGGAAGATCAGCCATTCTGTCCGGTGTCGGGATATAGTTGTCAACAGCATCCATAAGGTCAAGTATACACTTGTACTCAGGAGCATTGATATCTGTTGAGTCGCACTCAAGAACGCCAAGAGCTGTACCTGTGATGATCGGAATATCATCACCCGGGAAGTCATACTCTGACAGAAGGTCACGGATCTCCATCTCAACGAGCTCAAGAAGCTCAGGATCGTCAACCTGATCTGACTTGTTCATGAATACTACGATATAAGGAACGCCAACCTGTCTTGAAAGAAGGATGTGCTCTCTTGTCTGCGGCATCGGACCGTCAGCAGCTGAAACAACGAGGATAGCGCCGTCCATCTGAGCAGCACCTGTGATCATGTTCTTAACGTAGTCAGCATGTCCCGGACAGTCAACGTGAGCATAGTGACGTGAATCTGTCTCATACTCAACGTGAGCCGTTGAAATTGTGATACCTCTTTCTCTCTCCTCAGGAGCCTTATCGATCATATCGTAAGCCTCATACTGAGCCTGACCCTTCATAGCCAGCACCTTTGTGATGGCAGCTGTAAGAGTTGTCTTGCCGTGGTCAACGTGGCCGATTGTACCTATGTTAACGTGCGGCTTGGTTCTTTCAAATTTAGCCTTTGCCATTGGAATATTCCTCCTTGATATTAGTAATTAATTTTGTTACATTAATATTGATATTGTACTATCTTTTCTGCAAAAAATCAAGTGTTTTTTTTAAATTTGTGTCTCTTTCAGCGATTTTTTTATGTTTTTCACCGTCCGAAACCGTTTTTGTCCGTTAGCCCGACTTTCTCTCGTTCATGATCTTCTCCTGGATGGACTTCGGAACCTCACTGTAGTGTGACGGCTCCATCGTATACTGTCCGCGTCCCTGAGTACCCGAACGAAGGATCGTTGCATAGCCGAACATTTCTGAAAGCGGCACGTCAGCAGTTACCTGCATTACGCCGTTCATGCGTGTTTCCTGGCTCTTTATCATGCCGCGGCGTGATGAAAGGTCGCCTATAACGAAGCCGAGATAATCATCTGGAACGATAACGTTAACAAGCATTATCGGCTCCTTGATAACCGGATCAGCCTTCTTCATACCCTCTTTGAACGCCATTGATGCAGCGATCTTAAATGCCATTTCTGATGAATCGACTTCATGGTATGAACCGTCATAAAGCGTAGCTTTTACATCAACAACATTGTAGCCTGCAAGCACACCGCTCTGCATAGCGCCCTGGATACCTGCATCTACCGCCGGTATATACTCCTTCGGAATAGCACCGCCGACAACAGCGTTTACGAATTCATAACCGCCGCCTTCCTCCATCGGCTCGAGCTTCAGCAATACGTGACCGTACTGACCCTTACCTCCGGACTGACGCGCATATTTATGCTCAATGTTGACCGGCTTTCTGATAGCCTCTCTGTAGGAAACCTGCGGCTCGCCGACATTAGCCTCTACCTTGAATTCGCGAAGCAGTCTGTCTACTATGATCTCAAGATGAAGCTCGCCCATTCCGGCAATGATCGTCTGACCTGTTTCCTCATCTGTATAGGTCTTAAAGGTCGGGTCCTCTTCCGCAAGCTTTGCGAGAGCTATACCCATCTTCTCCTGACCAGCCTTTGTCTTAGGCTCGATAGCAACTCTGATAACCGGCTCCGGGAACTCCATGGACTCGAGAATAATAGGATGATTCTCGTCACAAAGCGTTTCACCCGTGGTCGTGTTTTTAAGACCAACAGCCGCTGCTATATCACCTGAATAGCATACATCAATATCCTGACGATTATTTGAGTGCATCTGCAGGATTCTTCCCATTCTCTCCTTATGTCCCTTGCAGGAATTGAGAACGTGTGAGCCTGCCTCTACCTTACCTGAATATACTCTGAAGTAGCATATCTTACCTACGAACGGATCTGTCGCGATCTTGAATGCAAGAGCTGCGAAAGGCTCGTCATCCGATGACTTTCTTTCCTCTTCCTCGCCCGTTTCAGGGTTGATACCCTTGATGTGAGCGATGTCTGTCGGAGCCGGCATATAGTCAACTACCGCGTCAAGAAGCATCTGAACGCCCTTGTTTCTGTAGGATGTTCCGCAGAGCATCGGAACGATATCGTTATTTATAGTTGCCTGTCTTAAAGCTGCTTTAAGCTCATCAATCGTTATCGAATCCGGATCTTCAAAGAACTTCTCCATCAACTCTTCGTTTGTCTCACAAATAGCCTCGATCATAGCATCGCGGTATTCCTGAGCCTTCTCCTGCATATCCTCCGGAATCTCCTCTATTCTGATATCGTTGCCCATATCATCATAGTACACCTCAGCCTTCATGGTCATGAGGTCAATGATACCCTTGAATGTGTCCTCAGCGCCTATAGGCAGCTGGATGGGGACACCGTTTGCACGGAGTCTGTCATGGACCATGTCCACAACATTATAGAAATCGGCTCCCATGATATCCATTTTGTTAACGTATATCATTCTCGGTACGCTGTAATCATCCGCCTGTCTCCAAACAGTCTCTGACTGCGGCTCAACACCGCCCTTAGCGCACATAACGGTAACAGAACCATCAAGAACCTTGAGCGAACGCTGAACCTCAACAGTAAAGTCAACGTGTCCCGGCGTATCAATGATGTTTATTCTGTGCTTTATACCGCTCTTATAGCCTTCCTTCTTTGTCCAGAAGCATGTTGTTGCAGCGGATGTGATAGTTATACCGCGCTCCTGCTCCTGAGCCATCCAGTCCATTGTAGCGGCACCGTCATGAGTTTCACCAATCTTGTGATTTATACCCGTATAATAAAGTATTCTCTCAGTTGTGGTAGTCTTACCGGCATCTATATGAGCCATGATACCGATATTTCTGGTGTTTTCAAGTGAAATTTCTCTTTTAGCCATTATAAATTACTTTTCCTCCTCTCAAACAAGATCATATTTAGCACGATCTTTTACCATGTGAGCACTTATGCTGCGCTCATGCGTAAAAATCGCGTCAAATTACCAACGATAATGCGCAAATGCCTTGTTTGCCTCTGCCATCTTGTGCGTGTCTTCTCTCTTCTTTACAGAGCTTCCCGCACCGTTGATAGCATCCATGATCTCGTTTGCGAGTCTTTCCTTCATGGTCTTTTCGTTTCTTTCTCTTGAATAGCGTGTGAGCCATCTCAAGCCGAGAGTCTGCCGTCTTGCGGGACGCACCTCCATTGGAACCTGATATGTCGCACCGCCAACACGTCTTGCCTTTACTTCAAGCACCGGCATGATGTTGTCAAGCGCTTCCTTGAACGCATCAAGCGGCTCCTTGCCTGTCTTTTCCTTAACTATATCAAACGCATCGTAAACGATCTTCTGGGCAACGCCCTTCTTGCCATCGAGCATTATGTTGTTGATAAGTTTTGTAACGATTATGTCGTTATAGATAGGATCCGGCAAAACTTCTCTTTTTGCTGTAAAACCTCTTCTTGGCACTTTACTTCCCTCCTTCATATTTTATACGGAACATTTCCGCAATTAATGAATATCACAGGTACTCTGAATCCGGATCGCTTCACCGATTTAGACTTTTAACCGGAGAAACGGTCTTCCCAAAATTCCGTCAGCGCAACAGAGACGATATTGTATATAACAGTAACTCTATATGCACTTGTGATATAAACTTGTCTAAGACTTACTTTTTCTTAGCAGCCTTAGGTCTCTTTGCACCATACTTGCTTCTTGCCTGCAGGCGTCCGTTTACGCCCTGTGCGTCAAGTGTGCCTCTGATGATATGGTATCTTGTACCCGGAAGATCACGGACACGGCCGCCTCTGATGAGAACAACACTGTGCTCCTGAAGATTGTGTCCGATTCCCGGAATGTAAGCCGTTACCTCGTAGCCGTTTGTAAGACGAACTCTGGCGATCTTTCTGAGTGCCGAGTTAGGCTTTTTCGGTGTAGCGGTTCTTACTGCTGTACAAACGCCTCTCTTCTGCGGTGAAGCCTTGTCTGTGACCTTCTTCTTCAGCGAATTGAGACTCTTGTTCAGCGCCGGTGCTGTTGACTTTTTCTTTGTAGTCTTTCTTCCGATCTTGACCAATTGGTTGAATGTTGGCATATTGAGTTACTCCTTTCTTACGGGCACTTTTAAAAGCCTACGGATGCGTGGAAAACTGCATAAATGATGTTGTATACAAGGCAAAAGTCCGCAGGAATACTCGCGTATTTCAAGGGCTTTTAACGAAGTAGACAGCATTAGTTATGCGGTTTGACGCGTGTCGGGAGGCTTTTAGAAGTGCCCCTATATTATAACTGCAGCCGCGGCAGCCTTTACTCTGATCCCGCACATTTCGCCGAGCGCCTTCCTTGTGGAAGCGTATTCAACCGCTATGTCGCGCCCTGCCGCTTCTTCTGCGATAGGACGACTTATTATGGGATCGCAATCCGAGGCAAGATATATTTTTGATGTCTTGCCGGCTCTTATCGCCTTCATTACCTGCTTTGCGCCGATAATATACTGCTTGTTGTTAAAAGCCTGTGGCATGATATATCCTCCTGTGATCAAAAGATTGCCTAATAGCGACAGCTTAGAATATTTTATAGCATTTTATCGTGCTTGTCAAGTCTTTTTTGCTTTTTTTATCTGCAAAAATCAACGATTTTTCCGGTTTTTTACCGTCCTGTTTGTGTATTGTTGCCTATATGACCCCTATATATCCAAAACAAAGTTACACTTTGCTAAATTAATAACAAGATTTCTTGACATCTGGAAATAAGGGTGCTATAATAATGCAAAACCACATTATCGACGCAAAGAACGCCGCATTAAAGTTAAGGTTGCCCTGAAAAATAAGATGATATACCAAAAATAGTCTATCGGAGCTGCCTTATGATACAGGAGGTATTTTTTTATGAAAACGCAAAATAAACATACAGCATTAGTGACTCAGACAAAAAGACTTCTACTAACATCTTTTGTTATGAGCGTACTGGTCGCCTTTGCTCTTATATTTGACATACCCAATCCGAACATGCTGCTGATAACCGGTCTTGTCGTCTTTACATCATTATACGGCTATACGGCAGGAGTTATATGCGCTATAGCAATGATACTGTATTCAATGTATTTCTTTTCGACCGGCCACGGCTTTTTTCAATACGACACGCTTAACCTCGAAAAGATGTCGATGATCATTGTAAGCGTTATACTTAACGTATTCTTTGTCGGCAAGCTTAAAACATCACAGGACAAAACACAGGGCGAATTACGCGACCTTAATGAGATGCTTGAAAAGGATAACTCACGGCTTTTGGAGCGCGCGATGACAGACGCACTTACCGGACTTAAAAACCGTTTCGCGCTCAGAAAGGATTATCCCGGTCTACGCGGTATGAATGTTTTTGTGCTGCTGGTGGATATTGATGATTTCAAAAACATCAATGATACCCTCGGTCACGATGTCGGAGACTATATCCTGACAAAGGCAGGAGAGACGCTCATTGCAATATTCGGCAAGGAGAAATGCTATCGCTACGGCGGCGATGAATTCCTTGTTATATGCCAAAGCATCAGCAGAAATATCTTTAAATCGCAATTAAATGAGCTGAAAACCAGGCTTGCCGCCATTGCTCTCAACGGCAATAAGTTCTCCGTTCATTTTTCCGGTGGCTATGTCTATGGAAAGGTCGAGACGAACGGCGATCTGCGGCTTATGATACGCCATGCCGACAAGTACCTGTACGAGGCTAAGCACAATGGTAAGAATCAGTTTACCGGCAACGAGTTTCACAAGGGCTTTGCCGAGCACATGGAAAACGTTTTATAATATACATATAATAATGCGTCTATCCCGCCGGGCAGCTGTAACAGCAGCTATGCCAACGCGGGATTTTTTTATAAGTATTCTGCCTTATTTCCTATCGTTTTACTATGGTTTTAAAAAAGACTTGATTAAAAAAAGACTTGATTTTATAATTGTATTATGCTAAAATAAATATAATGAAGTAAGCTGGACGGTTGCGTGCGTATCGCGCATGAGGAAAGTCCGGGCTCCACAGGGCAGGATGCCTGCTAACGGCAGGCGTACGCGAGTATAGGGAGAGTGCAACAGAAAATAAACGCCGGCACGCTGAAAAAACACCCGGAGCAAAGAGACTCAGCCACTCGGAGTACCTTTGTACGCCTTCGGGCTTCGGCTCATCGCTCCGAATGCTTTTTGAGCGCGCCGGCAAGTGTGGAAATGTGCGGTAAGAGCGCACAGCGTCCCATGGTAACATGGGGGGCGTGTAAACCCCATCCGGAGCAACTTTGGGAATGTTAAGGCGGCCCGCCGTTTTCCCTCACAAGGCTTGAGCCGTCCGGTGACGGACGGACCAGATAGATGATCGTCCAAGACAGAACCCGGCTTACAGGCTTGCTTCATTATTTTAAATATGCAGCGGGGAATGGACAACAGCGTCCGCTCCCGCTTATTTTATAAGGAGGCTGTGCCTTTATGTATATTAATGAAATATTCACCGCAAAAAAACCGGTGCTGTCGCTTGAGGTGTTTCCGCCGAAGCAGGCGGAGAACTTTCAGCGGGTCAAGGATACGGTGACAAGGATCTCTGAGATACCCGTAGATTACATGAGCGTGACTTATGGCGCGGGCGGCTCTACATCCAAGCTTACGCCCGAGCTTGCCCAGTATATGCAGAGCCGACTCGGTGTTACGGCGCTGGCACATCTGACCTGCGTTTCGCTTACGCGCGATGAAGTGCGCAATATGCTTCGTGACCTCCGTGAACGCGGCATACACAACATCCTCGCGTTGCGCGGCGACATACCGGTCGGAACACAGTTTCCTCTGCCGGACGGATATCGCTACGCCTCGGAGCTTGTTGAGGAAATAAAGCGATTTGGCGGATTTGCGGTGGGCGGCGCGTGCTATCCGGAATGCCATCCGAACAGCAGCAGCATAGAAGCAGACACAGACAACCTCAAACGCAAGGTCGACGCGGGCGCGGACTTCCTCGTGACACAGATGTTTTTCGACAACAACGCCTTTTATTACTTCCGCGACAAGTGTGTAAGAAAGGGTATAAATGTGCCTATAACAGCGGGACTGATGCCTCTGACGAGCGCAAAGCAGATAGAAAAAATGTGTGTGCTGTCCGGCGGCGCGTCAATGCCGTCATCATTTACGCGAATACTGTCAAAGTACATAGATAATCCCATCGCGCTAAGGCAGGCGGGTATAGCATACGTTATAAACCAGATAATGGAGCTTGTTTCGCAGGATGTGGACGGAATACATATTTACACAATGAATAATCCCGACACGGCAAACAGCATAGTAAGCGCAGTAAACGGTCTGTTTTGACCTCGCGAACGGAGATGATAATATGAATAATATAAAGGAGCTGCTTGGTAAACAGCTTTTATTCTTTGACGGCGGTATGGGGACAATGCTGCAACGGAACGGGATGAAGGGCGGAGAGATACCGGAGTTTCTGAATCTTACGAATACCGCTCTTATCAAAAAAATACACACCGAATACCTTCGCGCCGGAGCTGATATCATAACAACCAATACCTTTGGCGCGAACCCGTTAAAGCTCTCCGCCGGCTCGGTGGATATGATAATAGAGACCGCAATAGAGATCGCACGTGACGCAATAGCGGATTTTGGCGGTGACGCCGCTAAATTCGTCGCCTTTGATATGGGACCGACAGGACGGCTGATGGAGCCTATGGGCGATCTATCTTTCGATACCGCATACGAAGCGTTCAGAAGCATTGCCGTCTCGGCGGAGTGCGCCGGAGCCGATCTCGCGATTATCGAGACCATGTCCGACACACTCGAGGCAAAGGCAGCCGTACTTGCGGTGAAGGAAAACACATCACTGCCGGTATTCCTTACCATGACGCTTGACGAAACACAAAAAACTCTTACCGGCGCGGACGTTCGGGTTATCAACGCTATGTTTGAAGGGCTTGGCGTGGATTGCCTCGGCATAAACTGCGGGCTTGGCCCCGACAGAATCTCGGAGATGATACAGAAGCTTTTAAAGCTAAGCTCCATACCGGTTATGGCTCAGCCAAACGCGGGACTGCCGAAAATAGAAGGAGGCAAAACGGTATATACCGTAACACCGGAGCTGTTTGCCGCGGAGAGCAGGCGCATGGCAGAGGCAGGCATAAGTGTTCTTGGCGGCTGCTGCGGTACTACACCGGAGCATATAAAGGCGCTTATTGACGCCTGTCGGGGCTGCAAGCCAACGGTCGAGGAAAAGGATTTTACGGTAGTTGCTTCATATTCAGAGGCAGTTTACCTTGACGACCGCCCGATCATAATAGGTGAGCGCATAAATCCGACCGGTAAAAAACGTTTTAAGGAAGCGCTGAGAAATAACGATATTGACTATATATTAAATGAAGCGTTCGCTCAGCGTGACGCGGGCGCGCATATACTTGATGTTAATGTCGGACTGCCTGAGATTGATGAGCCTGATATGATGGTGAGGACCGTAAAAGCACTCACCGCGGCGGTAAATCTGCCGTTGCAGATAGACTCATCAGATCCGGTAACAATAGAGCGGGCACTGCGTACCTATAACGGCAAGCCGATGATTAACTCCGTTAACGGCAAGCGCGAGTGTCTGGACGCAATACTGCCGATAGTACAAAAATACGGAGGCGTGCTTGTAGGTCTGTGCCTCGATGAGGATGGCATCCCGTCTCGCGCTGAGGACAGGGTACGGATCGCGCGGAGAATTGCTGATGAGGCGGCAAAATACAGCATAAAAAAACGCGACCTCGTGATGGACGCACTGACGCTGACGGTCTCCGCACAGCAGCGTGAGAGCGCTGAGACTATAAAGGCGCTTGCCTCTATAAGAGCGGAGCTTGGCATAAAAACCGTTCTGGGAGTTTCGAATATATCCTTCGGTCTGCCGCGGCGCGAGATAGTAAACGGCACATTCTTTGCGCTTGCCCTGCACAACGGCCTTGACGCATGCATAATAAACCCTTGCGCCGAGGCTATGATGAACACATATCGCGCATACCGCGCTCTTGCGTGCCTTGACACTGACTGCGTGGACTATATCGCTGCATACGCGGGAACAAAGTCCCAAACGACCGTAGTCCGCACGGAGACTGTCGCGCAGGATAAAGAGCCACGCGAGAAGCTGTTTGATATAATAGTAAAAGGCTTGCGTGATCAATCCTTCTCCGAGACGAACGAGCTGTTAAAAACACGGGATCCAATGGAAATAATAAACGGCATCCTTGTCCCCGCTCTCAACGAGGTGGGAAAGCAGTTTGAATCCGGACGAATGTTTCTGCCTCAACTGATGATGAGCGCAGAGACCGTAAAGAATGCGTTTGATGCAATAAAAGAACAGCTTAAGACAAGCGGCAGCAAACAGACAAGCAAAGGTAAGCTGGCGCTCGCCACGGTAAAGGGCGACATTCACGACATAGGCAAAAACATAGTAAAGGTTCTTCTTGAAAACTACGGCTACGATGTGTTTGATCTCGGCAAGGATGTGTCTCCGGAGGAAATCGTAAAATGCCTCAAAGAAAACGACATACACCTTTTGGGATTGAGTGCGCTCATGACAACGACCGTTCTGTCAATGGAGGAGACAATAAAGCTTATCCGCACTGAAGGACTTGACGCGAAGGTATGGGTAGGCGGCGCAGTGCTGACGCAGGAATACGCCGATATGATCGGCGCAGACAAATATTGCGCGGACGCGCTTGCTTCCGTACGCTATGCAAATGATTTTTTCGGAAATTAAAAAGGCAGTAGCAAAATACAACAGCCAATTAAGGGGCTGATTGGCTTTTGATGCAGAATGTACGAGACGATGGCACATCGAGAGGCGAGTTTCGTTCATAGCTTAATGGTATTCAATGAAAAGAGATTTGCTCAAACGAAAGCAAATCTCTACCGTAATTGTATTCATTTTCTGATTGTTATATTCATCAACATAACAATTAAGCCATTAAGCGGTCTGCACAAAAGAGGGCAGCCTCTTTTGTGCGTTCCTAATCGCTGTATGCTGACATAAACTGCTTTTCTATCTCACTCAGACCTTGCGTTGGAGTTAGCTCGCTGCCTTCTCCGGCAGCAGACGCCCTGGCGTCCTTGTGCTCCTCATGATCCCGTTCCGCCTCCGGGATGGTTCGGATGCCCTGCTCCGCCCACCGGCGTATTATGGTATTGATATAAGGAAACGAAAGCTTGCTGATAGCCATTATACAATACTCATACGCAAGCGCGACCATGTCCTCGCTCATACCCAACTCATCACGCCACGCCTCAAGATACAACTTCTCTGTTTTGGACAGCTTTCTGTCGTTTATACCGAAGAGTGTCGCAAGCGATGAAATATAATCACCGCGCTTTGTAGCCCGATCTATATATGCCTGCGCCTCGTCTATCGTGGCAATGTTGTTCTCGTGCCATGTGATGGCCACCTTCTCAATATATTTCATGCTTCTCTTACCGTTGGAAACACAGTATTCAAGAAGCATCGATATGACCTCCGGCGAGAAGCCGAGCCTGTCATAGAACCAGTAAATCGTTTCTATATCGTTATTGCCAAGCGTCTTGCCAAGCATCTCCTGCGCCATATCGCATAATGCCCGGAGCGAGGGGTCTCCGTCTATTACGGACGCTATATCATCAATCGGAACTTTGTCGTTTTCCGGCGCAAGCTCTTCATCGACTGCACGCTTTATGATTATAGTGTCGCCTCTGCCGGAGAATACTCCGCGTTTATTCCAGTAATCCACCGCGTTCACCACATCGGTTTCAAGCAGGCTGAGCCGCTTGGCTATAAGAGCGGTATCCGCGCTCCTGCCCTCAGAGGCAAGAAGCATTATATACATATATACCTTTACATACGCTGCGTTTGCCGAGGGCATGATGTGTTCAATAAAATCCTTTGGCACAGGCACAAAATCTATATTCAGCTTGAATTTTGGCATATATCTCACTCCGATCTGTCATTGGTTTTAACATTCTCCGTCTCTTGCAGCGGCTGTGAATTTTCCGTTTTTTCCTTCTTTCCGGATATCGTGGTCTTGTATTGACGCACAGAGACGTGCCGCGGCTTTGCGGGTTCCGGCTCAGGATCCGGCGGCAATAACGAGACATTATAGTTTGTAGTATTCTTTATGCCCTTTCCGTCATATATTTCAGCGGTAAGCACATGATCTCCGTACGGCACAAGCTCGCTCGTAAGGCTCACCGCATAAGGCGGCTCGGTCTTTTCGCTTACCCATTCTCCGTCAATAAGATAACGTACTACAAGATTCTGCACTCCCGGTATGTACGCATACGCCGAAACATCTATACTGCCCTTAAACTCCGCGCCTTCCTTAAGCTCCGAATATGAGTATTCCGCTTCGGAAGGGTATGATTTAAGATATACCGGATCCGAGGTCAGCTCTGTTATCAGCGGCAAAAGAACAGGATTTTTAGACATATCGTATCGGTACAGGTCTCCGTTTTCAAAATACTCGTTGAATGAAACTATACACTTAAACTCAGGATAACGTCGGCATATATCCGAATAATAGCTTCTGAGCTGATGTACGGCAAACTCTGTGTAATCTGTTCCGTCCGGCGCTTCATAGCCTACTCCGCCCTCTGTTATTATCACCGGCTTTTTTATGCCGTTTTCGACCATGAACTCATGTATCATCTTGGCATGTATAGCCGGATGCGCATAGTTATTCATAAGGAAGAAATAGTTCCCGCTCGCAGGTCCGTCCGGCTTGCGTTGGAAGAACGGCATAGTGTATAAGCTGCATCCTATCCAGTCCACATACTCATCACCCGGCCAGAATTCCTCAAAGGTCGTGTCCAGACCGCCCATATCATTAGGCGACCATACCATAGCGATATTTTCCTTTGTATTCGCGTAGTCTGCCACGAACCTGAAGCACTCCTTAAACAGCTCAGGATCATTGAAATTATCATCTATATTCATTTCCTTGCCGAATATCAGCAGTATGTCCTCACCGTATGATGCATATTGATCTATGAGATTATATAACCAGTTTGAGTAATCGCGAATATCTATTATCTGTGAGTGTTTTAGTGCAAAATTTAAGTTTATTCCCCTCAGCTTTGTGTGTTTGCTTTCGGTTTCCGCGATATGTACGCGCGCACAATGCAAATTATCTATCTCCTCGCGCGGAACAAACCAATTATATTCGGTATATATCGCGTTGCTTATACCCGGATACGGCTTATTATACGGCGTACCTATGTATATTCCCGAACGCGGCTCAAACTTCGCGCCGTAGTACGGCCACTCCTCAGCGTCTGCGCGGGTATACAGCTTCAATTCCGGCGCTTCGATAATTTCGCGTCTGTAGTCCATGCCGGAGTTTACCAATTCAAGTGATTTTGCGTATGAGCCCATCGGAAAAAGATTAAGTGCCGCAACGACCGCCGCGATTGCTATATTATATTTGTTCATTTTTTTGATCATTGAATCCCTTCACAAAACCGTTTGGAAAAAATGCGCAGCGAAGATTGTGCGTATGAGCAAGCGATACTATACGCTGTTCTGCGAGCTTGCGAATGCGAACAACTCCTTTGGTGTTGTAGATGTTCAGTAGACTTGCTACGCAAGTCCGGGGCTATGCCCCGCCTGACTTCTTTCAGGTTCCTGTTCGCTTGCGAACAAACATAGTAGTCATGTGCAAGTTTCAAAGCGCATTTTTTCCAAACTATGTATCCTTATCATTATTATTATCTGTATAACAGCATACCATATCAGCCCGAATAAATCAAGTGTAAAACTGACAAAAAAAATATCCAAAAGCGGAAATTTAATCTTGACATTGCTGTGAATTTGTGTTAGAATTATACAATCAGAGATTTGCCCGATTGCGATAGGAGTTTTTTCCAAAAGGTTGAAAATTGGCTTTGTTACGCGGTTTTCAGATGTTCGGGCAAAGAGTGAAAATACTAATTTGATGAGGTGATTTTCTAAATGTTACACGCAACCAAAGCCGGAAAAAATATCAGGCTCAGCTATGCGAAGATCAAAGAGCCTCTGGAGATGCCCAATCTGATAGAGATCCAGAAGGATTCTTACAGATGGTTCCTGGAGGAGGGGCTCAAGGAGGTCTTTACCGATGTGTCCCCCGTTAAGGATCATGCCGGCAAGCTTTCGCTTGATTTCTACGATTATCATATCGATTATAATCCAAAGTACTCGGTAGAGGAGTGCAAGGAGCGCGATGTTAAGTATGCAGCGCCACTGAGGGTGAGCGTTAGGCTTATAAATAACGAAACCGGCGAGATCAAGGAGCAGGAGATCTTTATGGGAGATTTCCCTCTTATGACGGAGCAGGGCACTTTTATTATCAACGGCGCGGAGCGTGTTATTGTCAGCCAGCTTGTCCGCTCTCCCGGAATGTACTACGAGTTCGAGCGCGACAAGAACGGCAAACCGCTATATAAGACAACTGTCATCCCATACCGCGGCGCATGGCTCGAATATGAAACAGACTCAAACGATGTATTCTCGGTTCGTCTTGACAGAACGAGAAAGCTGCCGATGACGGTGCTTCTGCGCGCGATGGGACTACAGTCTAACGGAGAAATATATGAGATGTTCGGCGATGATCCGAAAATCTCGGCAACACTCGAGAAGGATCCTTCAACATCCCGCGATGAGGCTCTTCTTGAAATATATAAGAAGCTGCGTCCCGGCGAACCGTTGAATGTAGAAAATGCCGAATCGCTCATCACAAATATGCTGTTCGACCCCAAGCGATATGACCTTGCGCGTGTCGGCAGATATAAGTATAATAAGAAGGTCGAGATCAAGGAACGCATCTCAGGTCATAAGCTTGCTGAACCTGTATCCGACCCGAGAACAGGCGAGGTGCTTGCCGAAGCCGGAGAGGTCATTTCAAGAGAAAAGGCAAACGAGATTGACCGCGCAGGCGTCAATCGTGTTATCCTTGAGATCGAGGAGCAGAGAGTTGTCGTATTCTCAAACGATATGGTATATCTTAAGGAATACGTTGATTTTGATGTGGACGACCTTGATATCTACGGCGTTGATAAGGTGCGCCGCTCTGTCCTCAAGGATATTCTTGAGCAGGCAGGTGACGATAAGGAAGAGGCAAGGCGGCAGATAGAGCGTCGTATTACCGAGCTTAGCCCGAAGCACATCACAGAGGAGGATATTTTCGCATCCGTAAACTACTGTCTGAACCTTGCAATGGGTACCGGCTCGGTCGATGACATCGACCACCTCGGCAACCGCCGCTTAAGATGCGTGGGCGAGCTGCTCCAGAATCAGTTCCGCATCGGTCTTTCGAGAATGGAGAGAACGGTTCGCGAGAGAATGTCAACACAGGAGCTTGAGATAATCACACCATCATCGCTCATAAATATCAGACCTATAATCGCTACGATAAACGAGTTTTTCGGTTCGTCACAGCTGTCGCAGTTCATGGATCAGCCTAATCCTCTTGCTGAGCTGCGTCATAAGAGAAGAATATCCGCCCTCGGACCCGGCGGTCTTTCAAGAGAAAGGGCCGGCTTTGAGGTGCGTGATATCCATTATTCACACTATGGCAGAATGTGTCCCATAGAGACGCCTGAAGGTCCTAACATCGGTCTTATAACATCACTTGCCACATTTGCAAGAGTAAATCAATACGGCTTTATTGAGGCACCGTACCGCAAGGTCGTTGACGGCAAAGTAACGGATGAGATCGAATACATGACTGCTGATGTTGAGGATGGCTACATCATAGCGCAGGCAAATGAACCGCTCGCTGAGGACGGCTCTTTCCTCTCAAAACGCGTATCTGTTCGCCATCGCGACGAAATTCTTGAGGTAAGACCGGACAGAGTTGACTACATGGATGTTTCTCCGCGTCAGCTCGTATCTGTCGTTACGGCTTGTATCCCGTTCCTTGAAAACGATGACGCGAACCGCGCCCTAATGGGCTCGAACATGCAGTGTCAGGCAGTGCCGCTCTTAACAACAGATTCACCTATCGTCGGCACAGGTATAGAGCACAAAGTCGCAAAGGATTCCGGCTCTGCAGTGCTTGCCAAGGAGGATGGCATAGTTGAAAAGGTAGACGCTGACAGGATCGTTATAATGGGCGACAGCGGGACAAGACATGAGCACAAGCTCATAAAATTCACTCGCTCCAACCAGAGCACCTGCATAAATCAGCATCCGATAGTAAAAGAAGGCGAAAGAGTGTCTCGCGGCGATATCATCGTTGACGGTCCCGCGATGGATAACGGCGAGCTGGCGCTTGGCAAAAACATTCTCATAGGCTTCATGACCTGGGAGGGCTACAACTACGAGGACGCTGTTCTTATAAGCGAAGAGCTTGTTAAGCATGACATATTCACATCGATCCACATGGAGGAATACGAATGCGAGGCAAGAGACACCAAGTTAGGACCTGAGGAGATAACAAGAGACATCCCGAATGTGTCTGAGGACGCGCTGAAGGATCTTGACGAAAACGGCATCATTCGCATTGGCGCGGAAGTGCATGCGGGCGATATCCTTGTCGGCAAGGTAACACCAAAGGGTGAGACGGAGCTGACGGCAGAGGAAAGATTGCTCCGCGCAATATTCGGCGAAAAGGCGCGCGAGGTAAGAGATACGTCGCTGCGTGTTCCCCACGGCGAGTCAGGTATAATAGTAGATATAAAGAAGTTCTCACGCGAGAACCAGGACGAGGTAGCGCCCGGTGTCAACCACGCTGTTGTTGTATATATTGCTCAGAAGCGTAAAATAAGCGTCGGTGACAAGATGGCGGGCCGCCACGGCAACAAGGGCGTCGTATCACGCGTGCTCCCACAGGAGGACATGCCGTTCTTAGAGGATGGTACACCGCTGCAGATCGTGCTAAATCCGCTCGGTGTTCCGTCACGTATGAATATCGGTCAGGTGCTTGAAATGCATCTCGGCTACGCGTACAGAAATCTTAGTCTTAAGACACGCGATCAGCTTGAAAAGCTTTCCGGAGAAACCTTCAGAAACGCTGTGCTTGAAGCCTATGATGCAAAGCGTCCGGACAGGTGCATAAAAATCGCAACGCCTGTATTTGACGGAGCAGAGGATCACGACATAAAAGAAGCTTTCAGCGAGGCAGGTCTGAGTGACACATATAAGTCAGTAGTATATGACGGCAGGACCGGCGAGAAATTTGATAACCCCGTTACGGTCGGTGTCATGTATTATTTGAAGCTGCACCATCTTGTTGACGATAAGATCCACGCGCGTTCGACAGGTCCGTATTCACTCGTTACACAGCAGCCTTTGGGTGGTAAGGCTCAATTCGGCGGACAGCGTTTCGGTGAGATGGAGGTTTGGGCGCTGGAGGCATACGGCGCGGCATATACTCTTCAGGAGATCCTTACCGTTAAATCCGATGATATCGTCGGCAGAGTTAAGGCATACGAGGCTATCGTAAAAGGCGAGAACATTCCGAAGTCAGGCGTTCCGGAATCCTTTAAGGTAATGGTAAAGGAGCTGCAGTCATTGGCGCTGGATATACGAATACTCAACCACAACATGGAGGAGGTCGACCTCGATGCATCGCTTGAAGATGACGATACTGTCAGCGAGGATATTCTTATGACCATGGAGGAGGGCGATGTTTCCGCCGAAACCTTCAGCGAGGATGACCTGGATGATGCAAGCATGATTATCGATGGCGATGATGACATGAGCTATAACGATGACATGAGCATATCAGAAGACGACTATGACGAGAATGATTTTTAAGATGGAGGAGCGCAGATGTTAGAATTTAATAATTTTGAAGCTATAAAGATAGGTCTTGCCTCACCGGAAACTATTCTTAACTGGTCGCACGGAGAGGTAACAAAGCCTGAAACGATAAACTACCGCACCTTAAAGCCCGAAAAGGATGGCTTGTATTGCGAGCGTATCTTTGGTCCTACGAAGGACTGGGAGTGCCACTGCGGCAAATATAAGAAGATCCGCTTTAAGGGCAAGGTCTGCGAGCGATGCGGCGTTGAGGTCACAAAGGCAAAGGTCAGACGCGAGAGAATGGGACATATAACCCTCGCGACCCCGGTATCGCATATCTGGTACTTCAAGGGAGTTCCCTCATCCATCGGACTTATGCTTGATCTTTCGCCCCGCCAGCTTGAAAAAGTGCTGTACTTTGCATCATATATAGTAACTTACGTTAACGCTGATCTCGTTAATAACGATATTGTAAAGGGTCAGGTTCTTTCCGATAAGGAATACAATGAGTATCTCGAAAAATACGGCAAAGAGGCGTTCAGCGCAGGCATGGGCGCAGAAGCAATAAAGCTCCTGCTTGAAGATATAGATGTTGAAGCTCTTGCAAACGAGCTAAAGGCAGAGCTTGAGGAGGCTCAGGGGCAGAAAAAGGCGCGTATAATAAAGCGTCTTGAAATAGTTGAAGCCTTCCGTATATCAGGCAATCGTCCGGAATGGATGATACTCACTGTCGTTCCGGTTATCCCGCCTGAGCTAAGACCTATGGTGCAGCTTGACGGAGGACGCTTTGCGACAAGCGACCTTAATGACCTGTACAGACGCGTTATAAACAGAAACAACAGATTAAAGAGGCTTTTGGAGCTCGGCGCGCCGGATATCATTATCCGCAATGAGAAGCGTATGCTCCAGGAGGCTGTGGACGCGCTTATAAATAACGGCAGACGTGGAAGAACCGTTACTGGCCCCGGAAACCGCGCGCTGAAGTCGCTGTCTGATCTGCTAAAGGGTAAGCAAGGTCGATTCCGTCAGAACCTTCTCGGTAAACGTGTTGACTATTCGGGTCGTTCGGTTATCGTTGTAGGTCCGGAAATGAAAATATACCAGTGTGGTCTGCCGAAGGAAATGGCTATAGAGCTGTTTAAGCCGTTCGTAATGAAGGAGCTTGTATCACGCGGCATAGCGCACAATATAAAAAGCGCAAAGAGAATGGTAGAGCGTACGCGTCCCGAGGTCTGGGATGTGCTTGAAGACGTTATAAAGGAGCATCCGGTTCTTTTGAACCGCGCACCTACTCTCCACCGTCTGGGCATACAGGCTTTCGAGCCGCGCCTTGTGGAGGGCAGAGCTCTTAAGCTTCATCCTCTTGTATGTACGGCTTACAACGCTGACTTCGACGGCGACCAGATGGCTATTCACGTTCCGCTCTCACCCGAGGCGCAGGCAGAGGCGCGCTTTTTGATGCTCTCTGCTAATAACCTTTTAAAGCCACAGGACGGTCATCCGGTAACAGTGCCGACACAGGATATGATCCTCGGCTCATACTACCTTACGATCATACGCGAGGATTATAATAAAATATATGACATTATCACCGCAGACCCGTCAAAACAGACCGCGTTTGAAAGTGCGCTTGCTGAATGCGAGCCGGAAAGCGCTGAGACTGTTGAAAGCTTCAGCGGCTGGAAGGATGCTTTTGACTATATTCTGACGCTTTCAAGAGTTCGCCGCAACGAGACGAAGGTGGACGACAGATATGTTTCCTTCGATGCTCTCGGCAAGAAAATCACTCTCTCTGCACAGAGCTTTTTAGTGGCTGCAAAGAAAGTAACGATAAAGACCTTCCTCTCTCCCGAAGAGGCAATGCTTGCTTATACAACAGATGTTATCACTCTCCAGGAGCGTATACTCGTGCAGAAATCCATGGAGACTGAGGACGGCAAAAAATCAAAGCTTGTGGCAAGCTCCGCAGGACGCATCATATTTAACGATAACATTCCTCAGGATCTCGGCTTTGTTGACCGCAGCGTTCCGGAGAACGAGCTTGATTATGAAATCGACTTCATTGTTAAGAAGGGTCAGCTTGGCGATATCATAGGCAGATGTATCGATGCTCACGGCACATCTGTTACGGCGGTAATGCTTGACAAGATAAAAGAAACAGGATATAAATATTCAACGCTCGGTGCGCTCACTGTTTCGGTATCGGATATAACCGTACCGGAGGAAAAGCCGGAGATACTTGCCGAGGCAGAGAGAAAGGTCGAGGCGATAACCGCCAAGTACCGCTTTGGTTTGCTTAATAATGAAGAACGCTATCAGCAGGTAATAAAGATCTGGGCAGACGCTTCCGCTCAGGTAACGGATGCCATGCTTGATCATCTCGGCGAGTTCAACCCCATCTACATGATGGCAGACTCAGGAGCACGTGGCTCGACCAACCAGATAAGACAGCTCGCTGCAATGCGCGGACTTATGGCTGACACGCAGGGACGTACTGTAGAGATCCCGATAAGAGCTAACTTCCGTGAAGGACTGAATGTACTGGAGTACTTCGTATCCTCACACGGTGCGCGTAAGGGTCTTACCGATACCGCGCTCCGTACGGCGGACTCGGGTTATCTTACAAGACGACTTGTTGACGTTTCACAGAACGTTATTGTCCGCGAGATAGACTGCGGCACGAATAAATTTACCGAGGTAGAGGACATCAAGGACGGCGAAGAGGTAATAGAGCCGCTGTTCGATCGTATTGAGGGCAGAACAGCCTGGGAGAATATAACCGATCCTGCAACAGGCAAGATAATAACCGAAGCAGGCAAGCTCATCTCTACAAACCAGGCACGCAAGATTGTTGCATCAGGTATAAAAAAGGTAAAGATACGCTCGGTACTCACATGTAAATCCAAGGTAGGCGTATGCGCGAAGTGCTACGGTAAAAACCTTGCAACAGGTACACTCGTAAACATCGGCGAAGCTGTCGGCATAATCGCTGCACAGTCCATAGGTGAGCCGGGTACACAGCTTACGATGAGAACCTTCCACGCCGGCGGCGTTGCTTCAGGCAGCGATATCACACAGGGTCTTCCGCGTATAGAGGAGCTTTTCGAGGCGCGTAAACCTAAGGGAGTAGCTATCATATCCGAGATCGCGGGAACCGTTACCGTTAACGACTCACAGCAAAGACGTGAAGTAGTGGTAACAAACGATGAGACGGGCGAGGCAAAGACCTATTCTATCCCGTACGGCGCATCCATAAAGGTGCATGACGGCGACGTTATCCCCAAAGGCGGCGAGATAACCGCAGGTTCTGTAAACCCGAACGACATACTCAAGATAAACGGTCCCGACGCGGTACAGATGTATATCACTCGTGAGGTACAAAGAACCTACCGTATGCAGGGCGTTGACATCAACGATAAGCACGTTGAGGTCATAACACGTCAGATGTTGCGCAAGGTACGCATTGAGGATGCGGGTGATACAGATCTTTTGATCGGTTCACTCACGGACGGTCTTGAAGTCGATGATGCAAACGAGGCTGTAAAGAAAACCGGCGGCATAGAGGCTACTGCGTCACCGGTGCTCTTAGGAATAACCAAGGCATCGCTTGCTACTGACTCTTTCCTCTCGGCAGCATCATTCCAGGAAACCACAAAGGTTCTTACAGATGCTGCTATCAAGGGTAAGATCGATCCGCTCATGGGACTTAAGGAAAATGTTATCATAGGTAAGCTTATCCCGGCAGGTACCGGTATGAGCATGTATAAGGACATCAACATCACCATGAACGGCGAGGAGATACTCAGTAAGGATATTGAATAATAAAAATCAAAAATCGCGCTCGGCGGCTGAAATGCCGTCAAGCGCGATTTTCTGTTTTGCTGTGATCATTTTACTCTGCAATATATACCGTCCTTGCATATCCGTCCCAGCTGACCTTACAGCCGAAGGCCTCAGCGACGGCTCTCACGGGAATAAGAGTACGATCACCTATTATGCACGGGACAACATCAAGTGTTTTTGCATTGCCATTAATATACATATTTGCATTATTGATCTGCATTATTATTTCGTCTTCACCACGGGTCGATCTTATCGTTTTGGTTCCGTCATCCCATTCTACTTCCGCGCCTAGCGCCTCAAATATAGCGCGAAGCGGCACAAGCGTGCGTCCGTCTATTATGATCGGTTCTTGATCAAATCTGATCGTCGACTGGTTTACTACTACTTTTATCGGATCCGGTTCAGGCTCGTCGGGTATCTCCGGCGCCGCGCCAAATCTTACATAATTACCGGATTTATATAGCTTATATGATTTTGACATACCGGCTGCCTTTATTTCTACCCTATGCATTCCGTCCGCAAACTGCGACATTATAAAATGTGTCTTGTAGGGTATTGCGGATGATGACGAATACCAGCTGCCGTCTATAAAGTAATTGACGGTAAGATCCGGCTTCTGATATATATACGCAAGCGTATATAGCTGAACTAATCCGTTTTCATCAGCCCGTATCGTTTCGCCGGCGGATGCCTTTGTAAACGAGTATGCGGGTGAGCCGTTATACGACCGGATGAATGGACCGTTTTCCGCCGCGTCACTGAAAATATCACAGGCATAGCTCTTACCGGATATATTGAAGTGCTCCGGCTCATCGCCGCGATATACGTTAAAATAGTTTATCAGCTTTATCTGCGGATACTTCATAACTGTTGACCACAGCATGTTCCTCAGTCTTGGTGCAGACCATGCTTCAAGCTGCTCACCAAACTTATTTTCTACCGCAACACCACCCTCGCTTATCATGATAGGCTTATATATCTTATAGTCAGAAAGAAACTTCATAAACGGCTTTAGCTTGTTCGTTGCCCATGCGCCGTCACCGGTCATGAAATACATCGCATCCTTTGCGGACGTGTTCTGATTTCCGATAAAATATTTTTTTGTGTAGCAGCTCACTCCGACCCAGTCAACATATTCGTCACCGGGATAATAGTATTGGAACGGCTTGTCGAGCGCGCCTATATCCAACGGCGACCATACCATAGCAAAATTAGGGTACTCGTGCACCATATTGGCAACATTTTTAAATATCTGCTTATAGACATCCGGATCCTCACCGATCTGCCACTGATCCATCTCGTTTGCAAAACGGATAAACATGGGTTTACCGTAAGAATTAAGAACATTAAGAACATTCCTTATATGATCATAGTCCACATCAGAGCTTGTCACCGTCCAGCCAATAGTAGCAATTACGTTATCGCTGCTGATATACTCTCTCGCAGGATAGTAAAGATCATCCTGCCACATCTCCTGGATGTATGTAAGGTAACTGCCCATGGGGCGGAAGTTAACAGCCTCCTCGGCATTCATACCTATGTATGTACCGCCGCGCGGCTCAAATTTTGCGCCGTAATACGGCGCAGACTCAACAGAACCCTCGGTATACAGCTCAAAATCCTTTTCCTTGACCATGTTTGTTCGCTCCGTCAGAAGCGCGCCCCAGTCCGGTGTTGGAAATGTGTATGCATAAGCCTGTGTTGTCAAATTAAAGATTGTAGCAACTGCAATTGCGGCAGATATCAGCTTATTCATGTCTATCATCTCCTTTGTTGTATCAGAATATATCCTTCTTCTTTTTTATATATCTTCTGATCAGTATCGTAAGTGACGCAATTACGCACAGCGCCATAAACGCAGGTACTATAAATCGGTTTGGCGTCTGCTCCTCAGAGGATTTCATATCTGTCCAGAGCGTTTGCATCAGTAGATTTGCATCATCGGAAAGATTGCGGTATATTACCGTTTTTTTCTCAAGATAATCCTCATCAGGATACAATATGTCGTTTTCCTTGATCTCGTCATCAAGCATATCATACGCCTCGATATTCGGCGTAGAATATCCGATATATTCTGATATGGCCAATGCGACATCCGGCTCACAGAGGAAATTTATATATATCTCTGCGGCTGTCTTGTTTTTGCTGCCCTTTGGAATGCAGACCGCATCCACAAACCGGTTAGTTCCTGTATCAGGCATAACATAGCTGATATGGTCGTATTCGTTCTTGAGAATCAGTGCGTCACCGGCATAGTACGGAGCAATTATCGCCTCACCCGCACCCATTTTATCGAATATCTCGTCCATAACGTATGCTTGTACATACTTTTTCTGCTCTTTGAGCAGTTCTGCCGCTTTACGCAGCTCCTCCGGATCTTCTGTGTTAAGATCATATCCGAGCAGCTCCTCCGCAACGGCAAATGCATCGCGGGGATTGTCGAACATAAGAATATTCCCGGCAAGCTTCGGATCCCAAAGCGTCTCCCAACTCACCTCATTCTCATCCAGCGCGGTATTATCATAAATAAGAACAACCGTTCCCCAGGTATAAGGAACCGTGAATTTTGAGCCTGGGTCATATTCCGGATCACGGAAGCTTTCCATGATATACTTAAAATTCGGGATCATCTCCATGTCGATCGGCTCAAGCATGTTTTCCTTTATCATGCGCGAGATCATATAATCTGACGGTATGATTATATCATAGGTCGATCCGCCGCCCTTGAGCTTTGCGTAAAGCTCCTCATTGGTCGCATAGGTAGAATAATTCACCTTTATCCCTGTAAGGCTTGTAAACTCCTTATTCAGGTCAAGCGTCCTCTCATCACTTCCATCGGGAATGTAATCACCCCAGTTGTATACATTGATCGACACATTCTGACCCTTAAGCTGCTCATAATAAGCCTTGTCCGCAACGGTAAATGTCTGCTCCTCTATTGCCTCTTGCTCTTCATCCGCTACGTGTGAACAGCCATAGAGGAAAAGAGTTGAACATGCCAAAAGCGATATTAATATTCTTTTCATCCCTTGATGCCTCCCTTGACCGCTGCACGCCGTTCAATTATGTTCTTGCTGACGAGCACCACTACAACAGCAAGGAAGATTATTGTCGAGAGTGCATTTATTTCAGGGCTGATCTTGCGTCGCGTCATTGAATAGATCGTTATCGGCAGCGTCTGTGATGTCGCGCCGCTCGTGAAATAGCTGACAACAAAGTCATCAAGAGAAATCGTAAACGACATAAGAAAGCCCGATAAAACACCCGGCATTATCTGCGGAAGTACAGCTTTGAAAAACGCCTTAGCCGGCCCGCAGCCGAGATCCTGCGCCGCTTCGTACAGATTTGGATCCATCTGTCTGAACCTCGGCATAATATTAAGTATCACATACGGAACGTCAATGGTTATATGAGCGATAATGAGCGTCACAAAACCGAATTCAAAATGCATCCGCGCCGAGAAGAACACAAACAGAAGCATTAGCGAGACACCTGTTACTATTTCAGGATTAACAATAGGAATGTTCGTTCCTTGCAGTGTGAGTGTTTTCGGCAGCTTTTTCATGTTGTTTATACCTACGGCCGCCGCCGTACCAAGCACAGTCGAAAGCACAGACGCAGCGGTTGCAACTATAAAAGTATTTAACAGCGAGTGCATTATAAGCTCATTATGAAACAGCTTCACATACCAGTCAAAAGTAAATCCCGACATCACCGAATGGCTCTTTGTTGTGTTGAACGAGAACACAATAAGCACGAATATCGGCGCATAAAGAAATATCATCATAATAGCAAGATATGCTTTAGAAAGTTTTTTCATCTCTGTGCACCCCCTATATAAGCACTCTACCTTCATCATTATCGAACTGGTTAAGTATCGTCATGATGAGCAGGATTATGACCATAAGCACGAGCGATATGGCCGCGCCAAGGTTGGGGTTATATGAGTTGCCGAGAAACTGCATCTCGATCAAGTCACCGATTAACAGATTTGATCCGCCGCCGAGCATTCTCGATATTATAAAAGTGCTGATTGCCGGAACAAATACCATCGTTATACCACTCATTATTCCGGGCACGCTAAGCGGAACGATCACACGCCAAAGCACCTTGCTTCCGTTGCAGCCAAGATCCTGAGCCGCCTCAACAATGCTCGTGTCTATCTTTGCGATCACGGTATACAACGGAAGTATCATGTAAGGAAGGTAATTATATACCATACCAAGCACCACCGCGCCCGGAGTGTTCAGCATCTTGAATGGCTCTATATGCAGCTGTCCTAAGAACATATTTATAAGTCCGTTATTTCCTAAAATAGTCATCCACGCGTATGTTCCTAATAGGAAGTTCATCCACATCGGAAGCATTACTATCATGAGCACCGTACTCTGATAGCTCTTATCCATTCTCGCGAGAATGAGAGCAAGCGGATATGATATGATAAGACATATCACCGTAGCTATTGCTGCAAGCCAGATCGAGCGGATGAAAACATTCGTGTACTGCGATACCGCCGCAAGATTGTCAAGCGTGAACCCTCCCTCGGAGCCGGTAAAAGCAAAGTATGCCACCATCAGAAGAGGCACTATAATAAACACTGCCATCCACAGCAGATATGGAGCAGAGATAAGTTTTTTCATCAGCTCTCCTCCTCCATCTTATGCATAATATGGATGTCGTACGGGTCAAAGGTTATGCCGACAGTATCGCCAAGCTCCGCGGCCTTTGTAGAGTGTACAAGCCAGTTGTGGTCATACGCCTCAACAGCCATCTCATAATGCACTCCCTTGAACGTTACTCTGCGCACTACACCGGATATCAATGCATCCTCAGCCGGTACAAGCTTTATATCCTCAGGACGTATAACAACATCCACAGGCTTGTTCTCACCAAAACCTTTATCCACGCACTCATACTCGTGTCCGCTTATTTCAACAAGAAGATCCTTAACCATCCTGCCATTCAAAATATTACTCTCTCCAATAAAGTCTGCAACGAACGCATTTGTCGGCTCATTATATATATCAACAGGGGAGCCTACCTGCTGTATGATGCCGCCGTTCATAACAACAACGGTATCGCTCATGGTAAGTGCCTCCTCCTGGTCATGCGTTACATAAATAAACGTAATTTCAAGACGCTGCTGTATACGCTTCAGCTCTGTCTGCATCTCCTTGCGCAGCTTCAGGTCAAGAGCGCCCAATGGCTCATCGAGCAAAAGCACCTTCGGATGATTGACAAGCGCGCGTGCGATCGCTACTCTCTGCTGCTGACCGCCTGAAAGCCGGTCTACAGATCTCTTCTCAAATCCATGCAGATTTACAAGCTCAAGCATTTCACGCACTCTCTTCTGGATATCCTTGTCCGATACCTTTTTCACTCTGAGTCCGAACGCGATATTATCATATACGTTCAGGTGCGGGAAAAGAGCATATCTCTGGAATACAGTATTGACATTACGTTTGTACGGGGGAAGATTTTTTATCTCTCTGCCCTCAAATTTTACGCTTCCGCTATCGGGAGTCAGAAATCCTCCGATAATGCGAAGTGTTGTGGTTTTTCCGCAGCCGGACGGACCTAAGAGCGTTACAAACTCCTTATCCCTGATGTCCAAGCTGATGTCGTTTAATATTTTTTCTCCATCGAACGACATTGCGATGTTTTCAAGACTTATGATGTTTTTTTTCAACTTTCTACCTCCAAAGTTCTGCGTTCCTTCAGCCGCACCGCATTGATGTATCTGAATTTTACGGAACACATTCAGATTTTATTGTTTTTAGGTTTCAATAGACACCAAGAATAGTATAGCATATATATTTCTACATTGCAATAAATTTTTTATAAAAAGACTGGCGGAGGGTTTTTTATAAAAATAATGCCTTGCGGCATATCAATCCCCCTGACCCCCCATTCTTGGGGGGAAGAGTAGAGTAGTTTCAGGGGGAAACTGCGTTTCCCCCTGAAACCCCCATAAGCGTAATATAACTCATTCGCAAACAACTGGTATCGCGCCGGTTTGCTGCGCTCTGCGCTTTG
>JAFRDB010000070.1 GCA_017404065.1 Clostridia bacterium | reverse complement strand
TTTTGCCCATAAGCTTCTCCATATCTGTTATGCCTATGAGCGTTTGCTTATATATCTCAGGCAGCTTATATCCGTTAGCCTGACATATCTCCGCTATCTTGCCCTCGTTTGCATATTTACGAACAGACCGCCCTTCAACTACCTTGTATCCGTCCCACCGCTTACCGTCGTTCACAGCTTTAGCCTGCGCATACGCAAACACATCATCCGCCCATTTTGCAAGCTCACCCGACAGCTTCAGCACATCGGCTATCTCTTCATCGGAAAGCTCTGCAGGCTGTGCGAACTCATATTTTGCAGCATCAAGCATATATTCGGCTCTCTTCCTGCAGGTCGCCTTAAGCTTGCAAAATCGGCAATGCGATCCGGCCTTGAACTCACCTTCGCCCTTTGCCGCAAGCTCGGCGGCGGGCTTCAGAGTGTTTTCCGCCCAATCCTTCAGATCATCAACGGATATCTCCCATTCCGATATGCTGTCAAGTCTCGGCTGAACGATGGACATTTTTACTGTATGGATATCGTACAAGTAGTCATACAGGTTTAATGCTCCCAAAGCATACAGCATCATCTGCGGATTACGCATTGCCGAGACAGGCACGCCTTTACCGTATTTGAAGTCGATAACATGTATCACATCATCCGCTACTATAACAAGGTCTCCTGTTCCGAATCCGTCCTCGACATAATTTGAAAAGTCGAGATACTGCTCTACAAGGACTACCGCATCGGGACAGTTCTTTCTGATCTCCTCTATTTTATCAGCTGCATAAAAAGCATATGTATCCGTGTGCCGGTCTATCTCATCCGCGTCAAATTCTCCCGTTGACGGCGGTGTAAGGCTACGCTCTCCCAAATACCACCGCACCTTATATTCCGCCGCCTCATGCGCTGCGGAGCCTTCCTCGGCATATATGCTCGTCTCGTCCGGTAGATGCTCCGTTGCCGCAACCGACGGCGGACATTCAAGCCAGCGATGCGCCGAGGATGCGGACAGCCTTGCATGGTTACTTTCAGCAGATTTTGCGCTTCGCGCAAAACTCGCACCTTCGGTGCGCCTGACCTTCTTGTCAGTACGTGGAGGCATTGTCATCGTCCTCCATAGCTTTCAAGTCAGCATAGAAGCTCTCAAGGTCTGTCTCTGAAACAGCTGTTATATTCTTAACACCGTATTTTTCTAACAGAGCCTTTATATCGTCCTTCCTGCCGCTGCGCGAAAGCGTTATGGCAAGCTCACGCAGCATTTCATGTGTTATCGCAGGCTTGATCTCCTTCGGCTCCTGTGTCGGCTTCGGTCTGCTGTCCCCGTCCGCCATACCACGCGCCAACGCCTCTATGCAGTCGGCAAGCGAGCGTAGCTCCTCCACCACATCAAGATACAATTTGATTTTTGACATATTCACTTCCTCCTGTTTCTCATTAATTTACATATTCCGATATTTTTCGCATCAGAAAATGTTAAAAGCCTGACCCGGCAGCGTCGCTGTCGAATCAGGCTTTTTTAGCTTTATATTTTCTTGTATGGTTATAAGACGGTGCCTACCCCGGCATTCCCGCCTATTCGGTTTTCCGTCCACTCGATTGTCCTCCTTTTGCTTTTTATGCGTAAAAACTGTGACTGTTTTTACGCATTAACCACATAATTCTGATTATGTCGTTGAATGATAGCAAAAGGTAGTATTATTTTGTCGGAGTTATATATTAAATCGGTTTTTCTGTCTGACGATTGTTATTTAAATTGCCGGAAAGATTATTGACAAACATCTTAAGGCATAGTATAATTATCACATAATCAGAATTATGTGGTATTTCGACACTTGAAGTCGAATACAAGCCCAAGTATTTGTATCCTTTTATAGTGTATCTCGCCGCTCTCGGCGGTATATATTCTTGTTGTGTTCACGCTCGAATGTCCGAGTATATCCGCAAGACGTACTACGTCTTGGTGAATTTTATAGTACATTTGTGCAAAAAGATGTCTTAAATTGTGAGGGAATACCTTCGATGCAAGCACTCCCGCCTTTGCGCATAACCTTTTCATTTCAGCCCATATATTGCTCCGGTCAATAGGCATGCCTGTCCGTGTTATGAAAATCATTCCGCTCGTTATCTTTTTCAGATTTATATATTGTTGGAGCAGCTTTGAAAGCGCGTTTGGAATAAACACTCTTCGGCTCTTGCCCTTGTTTGATACATATGCAACACCGCGCTTTATGGCTTCAACCGTTATGAATTTCAGTTCCGATACACGAATCCCGCATGAGCATATAGTCTGCATAATGTAATAGATACGGTGCTTACCCATATCATATGCCGTTTTCAAGAGTTGCTCATATTCCTCCTTCGTAAGCTCCCGCTTCGGTTCGATATATGTGCTTTTCTGTATTTTCAGATTTCGTACCTTGTATTCGGGATGACCTATATAGTCAAAATATGAATTAAGCGATGAAAGCATGGTGTTTACGCTTGCAGCTTCATACTTGCTCTCAAGCTCTGCCTTGTACCGTATCATCAGTTCCTTACTCATCTCACGACCGTCAAGCCACTTTATATACGCCGTCACATCACGCATATACCGCTCAACAGTTGCCTCCGACTTTTCCTCGGAAATGAGATAGTTTTTAAATTTGTCAATGTTCATCAAATAATCCTCCGTTTGTTATTATATATCTTTAGTACATGTTTTTCAACCCACTATACCAAAAAGCCGGATCTGTCGGCTTTGATACCGGCAAATTCGGCTTTCGAGTTGAGGTATATTATGAGCTACTTGCATCCATATTCCGATTGGATTTACCATATTTCATGCCCGCATTATGCGGGCATGAACACTCGGTAAAGAGGAGATAGTTTTGAGTATTATGTAATACTCATTACAAGGCATATATGCGTATATATAAATTGTTTCGTGGTTTCAAATAAATAAATATAAAATTTCTGTTTGGGGAGAGAAATCATCGATTCGCTCGGGGATGATTGAATCGCACACATACGCCCTGTAATCAGTATTGGTTCGCACATGCCCGCATATGATGCGGGCATACGAACCATCTATATAAATTAAAAAGGATGAGATGATTAAAGCTTTTCAAGTTTATTCCTTTAACTCTGTTATCGGCTTCATAGTTTTAAATCCGTCCCATATGAAGCATCTGACATGATCCACGTTTGCCGCGATTTGATCAGCCTTAACTGTGTATACTCCCGGTAATTCCGGATTAGGCGAAACAACTATCTCTTTCGACTTTATGCTGATAAGATTTCCTTCTGAATCGTATTGCGTAACCGCGATCACAACACTCTTATTCTCATCGTATGTATTCAAAATATGTGCAGTCGCTTCAGCTTCTTTCTCATTTACATCAATTCTGCATTTAATATCAGGCACTGCCGGTGTCGGTGTTGCCGTTGGCTCAGGTGTTGGTGTTGCCGTTGGTTGCGGCGTTGGTGTTGCCGTTGGTTGCGGCGTTGGTGTTGCTGTCGGCGCCGGTGTCGGTGTTGCTGTCGGCTCTACCGTTGGCGTTGCTGTCGGCTCTGCTGTCGGTGTTGCTTCCGGAGCAGGTTCTCCTGTCGGCTCTTCAGTTGGTTCGGGTGTTGGTGTTGGTATCACTTCTTTTGAGATGGTAAGTTCTGTTCTTTGTATCGTGCCGTTAGAGCCTCCTATACGAACATAATATGTCGCTGATTTTCCTTCACCAAGATTTTCATATATTCCTCTTGGCAAATAAAACGCATCAAAGGCTGTTCCGTCGTCCTTTTGATTCAGCCACACGATTTCATCATAATTGACAGAATTAGAATCCTCCGAAAGAACGATCATGGTCTGAGACCGTCCTGTAGTTTCGACTCCTGTCAATTCAACTTTTCCGTTATCTGTTTCTTTGTCATATTTCGCCGTGATATTTGTGGCAGTTACTGTAACTGACATTGCTGCGGAAACAGCTATAGATGTGATAACCGCGCTGATTCTTTTCACTGCATTCTTCATAATTATTTTCAGGTATATTGTAATTGACTAATCTGACAGTCATTACAAATATACATTTCCCCTTTCTATCAACCTTTTACTCCGCGGTTGATTGCGGTTTTATACCTTGGTTTATGATAAAATGTGATGTGGAGTTGTATTTTTCTCATAATAATTATGCGCTTATATCCAATGTACCGCTTTCTGAAATCACCCCACGGCTTAAATATGCATCTAATTCTTCAGAAACGCCTGTCAGACGTAATCCTATATTCACAGACCCGTCTATGTTATCAGGCATTACGAAATCACTTAATGGTATGCCGCTCACCTTGCTGTCTGCCACTATCAGAACTGAATTGTACTCAGAAAGAGTTATATCCTCCCATCCGAATGATACAGTGCTGTCAGACTGCCACTTATAGTCACTTTTCTGATCAAAATATCCTATCGGCATCCCGATATAAAACGTAAGCTCAACAGCTTCTCCGCTGTCACCAGTCATTCTTAGAATATATCTTCCGCTTTCTAAATCATCCTTAAGCATGAATGTCGCTGCAGTCGAAAACGGGCTCCTTTGCGACTCATCAATATATACGATATTGCCGTAATCGCTGTCACCATCGTCTTTTAATATCAAAACTCTTCTATAGACACCATTGGTTATACCCGTCACATAATTTCCTTCGGTATTATACTCAGCCGCATACACACATCCATATAACAATATCATAATCGCACTGATCACACAAACAGCTGTTCTTTCCATGATAAGCCTCCCTCATTAAAATTTATATGTAATTATCTCTGCGACTCTTTCATAATTCTTTTCTATATGTACTAACGGTTTGTCCTGTCCTGTCCATGCTTCATATGACGATGCAATAGCCGGATCATTTCCCATTATAACTGTTTCATTCACAAAAAGTCTTACGGTCATGCACGGCTTGCAAAATACTTGCATTATTACAATTCCTCCTTCAGATTATCATTATGGGTGTTTGTTATATTCACCTCTTATACTCTCTCGTATTTTATAAGTGCAGACGATCGTCTATTTATTAACTCTATTCTGAACCCATCTGACAAAAGGTCTCTTCCTGAGATGTTTGTGCGCTTTCCGCTGTCATAATCGAAAAATTCATACATGTACTCCGCATATATGCCCTTCAAACCTATACAAGAAGCATACTGTTCTGACGACTTCTTACGAAATGCCATGATGATGCCTTCCTCACCACCATCATAATACTGCCATATTGTCCATGATGTGCTGTCAAGTCTTGCGGATCCATGGTTATGGTAATCCATAGAGAAATACTTTCTTACGCTTTTGTATTCCTCAAGTATCCGTCTTGCCCATTCAAAATCATCATCGTCCATGCTTTGGAACACAGTGTTATAAAAAGCGCCGCCCCAGCTTGAGGCATAGGTACTCCTTGCCGCATATATATCCGACTTTACCTTTGTTGTGCAGCCGGTATATGGCAAATATCTTGAAATATTCGTCCCGTGTGCCTGGGTTACCTCAGGCTCAGGGTCAAAATCACACTGATAATCGCTTCTGAAGAATGGTATCGCTCTTTTCATGGTTTCTATATCTATTCTTCTGCCGCCTGAAGCGCAATTATCGATCATCAGCTGCGGATATTTTGCTAAGAGATCATCCCAAAGCCTATACAGTCCGGTTATATGCTTGATCTCATGTATTCCTATCCGCCCCGGTTCATCATTAGAGCTCCAATATATATCAGGCTCAAAATTGAAATCCTGACGCAGACACTCCATGTTCAGTTCCTCAACAAATCCGGATATAGTATCGAATGCATATTTTCGCGCCTGTTCGTTACCGTAGTATAAAAGACAATGAGCGGAAAGCTCGCCTGTGTTTTTATCTTTGGCTCTGACAAGAAAATCTGAATGTTTCTTGGAGCACTCTGTTCCCGCAATGATACGTTCCGGCTCTATCCACAGCATCATTCTCATGCCCGCCGCTTCACAAGCATCCTTGACATCTTTCATGCCGTTTTTGTGAATTCGAGGATTTATGTACCAATCGCCTGTGAACGATGCCCAGTCACCCTCAAAAGCATCGTCACATTTCACTGACCTTCCGTACCAGCCGGCATCGATCCATTCCTGATCAAACACTATGCCATGATCTTTATATTCGTTTATACGCTTTATCATTTCCTGCGATGTCAAGCCTCCCCAAAGCTCATTCGCTATAAGGTGGTTTTTAACTCTGCCGTTTCTCGCCTTGGAGGAAAAATGATTTTTTATAAGCCGTCTGAATGTGTTTGAAGCGTTATCGCTGCCATTATCATACTCCATAACGAGAACAGATGTAGTCCTTACCTCCTCCTGTGAGTTCAAATAAAATTCCGCATTCTGTAAACCCGTTTTGACGCTGATCCCTTTTTCGGTCTTGGTAAATTCAGCCTTCCAGCCGCCGGTCCAGCCAATCGCAATGATTGCACCTATGTCTGCCTGATTTATCTCAAAGAAGGGCATAAGATAATTACTTGAGATACCGCCCCGATTTAAATATTTAAGGCACTGTCCGTCATTAAACAAATAATCGTCATGGAATGAAAATTCCGTTGAGGTCTCTTCATCATCGCAGCTGTATCTTACACCGGGCACGCATCCTGTCATTTTCACGATCTTTGGTGCTCCGTCCTTGAGCCGATTTCCCTTAAATCCGCGTTTATACGGCGGAAGGTCTATGGAAATATCCGCATCATAAATATCCGATAATGTTTTTGACTGTCCTTTTCCGGTATACTTGAAATATATCACCCACTCGGTCGCTTTGTATTCCGGATATTTTATAGCAGAAAGTGTCACCTCAAGTCCGTCATCGGTCATATAAACAGTCTTATTGTCATTACACGTTTTCGTTTTCTCTATTTCCGAAAACGGCGTTCCTCCGTATAAGAACGAAAATTTAGGTTCTATCATATGCTTTTTGCCTCCTAATTATCAAAATCGTTTTGTATTGCTACCCTATATGTTCCCAAATCGGTTTCATACGGGGTTTCATCACTGCCTATGAACTTGAAGTCCTTATACATAGCCGGTGATTTTTTTGTACATGTACCCAACGTATATTCGATAAACCGCTCTCTTTCGGTCATATCTCCGTCATTTATACCGTAGTTAAAGCCAATCTTCGAATTCTGTTCGAGATTTGCCGGTTTTATTTCGCTTTGCGGCAGTCTTATATAATACCTTGTTATATTATATCTGTTATCACGAATAACCTTCATATAGCCCGGATCAAGCGCCTTTTGCTTATTCTCGCTGTTATAATACTCCCAGATATCATTGCCGGCAAATGCATAAGAGAAGCCTATCTCATAATCATCGGACTGGTATGAATCAGATTTATCACATAACGTATCTATTGATATCTGAATACAGTCACCATTCCAGGCTCCGTTCCCGGAAAACATATTTGAATGATAGTCATCATAAATATCCATAAGTACATACAGATATGACGGACTCCATTTCAAAAATGCCCTTGCCGAAATATTGCTCTCTTCCCACGCTTCTGCAGCCTGTGGCTCAGACGGCGGTGAAACATGCACCGGATAAGCATTTTCCCACGCTGTAATATCACCATCAAAGTCGGAAGGTTCAATATCCTCTGCGCTATAAAGTATCAGATCAAAATCAGCCACAAGCTTTCTTTCGACTATGACATCTCCATTCGGTTTCTCGGCACGAACGCCAAACACATATTCATTAAAGCGTGAACGTGTCTTTTTATCAACCTCAAGCTTTATTACCTGCTCGCCTGAGGAATCAAATGTTATATCAAACGTGTCATTTTTGATGCTCCATCCTTCGGGCGGTGTGATCTTGAACGTGCTCTCCGTCTTGCCGTCATAAAGGCAATCAACTACCAACTCGACATCTTCTAACTCATCAACCGGAACACCCAATGACTTTAATTTCACATCAAGCAGAGTTTTTACTTTGACCGGCAGGTGCAGAAAGGCTGATTCAACACCGTCTTCAATAAGACTTATCCTATATTTGTATTCACCAACAGGCTTATCGGCACTGAGCCTCAGCTCCAGCTCTAACTCTTCTCTGGTTCCTGACTTAGTATTTACCGGATATCTGTCGGACACCTCATTGCCGTCATCATCGGTAATTACAACATACCCGTCAACATTCTTTTTTCTGTCATTTATAATGGTATATTGAATAGCTTCGGTCATGTTCTGGAAAGAATCTATATACGACGGATAAGCTGCTGTAACAAGCTTAACATTGCTGTTTACCTTTTCAATACCGCGCATTTTATCTGCCCATCCGCAAAGTCCGACTGCCAAAAGGTCCTTACCCCTCAGCACTGCGTTTTTTCCATCGTATGAATCGGTAAGCCAAAGGCTGTAATTTTTCGCTCTGTTGTACATCTTATCGGTCAGCTTAAGCGATGAATCATTGCCGTTCTTTTTCTCCGATAAAAGCTTACCCATGCTGTTGACAGCGTTGACCGAGCTAAGCGAAAATGACCGTTCCTCCATCGCAAGCACAACGAATTTGTTTATGTCAAATATATCACTGAGCATCGCTCCAAGCTGCTCCTGTGTATATACTTCGCCGTCATAGTCTTCAATAAGTCTCTTTCCCGTTGCAAATAATTCGTCGGCAAACATTTCGGGATCGGCTAATTTGTTTCGTACCGTAGCCTTATCCGTAATAGCTTCAAACCCGGATACCCCTGCTGCTTGTTCATATTTTCCTACCAACTTTGCTGCTTTATCGGCTACCGTTTTCGAGATCGTGCCGTATAAAAATTCAGGGTCGATATTATTTATATATATGGGTGACCCGGTCAACATAAAGCTTTTGTCCTTTATTTCATTGCCATACAGATCCTCGATATACATATCGTCCTCTGCGTTATAGAGTACATCATCCCGTGTCGCCCACATGATAATAAACGGCTTATTATTATCACTGTCCAGATAAACATATGCCGATATTCCCTCGATCGTGTTCATCTGACCGACATATTCGGAGCTGTTGAGCATTTTTGTTGCCTGTGACATTGCCGCATATGCCGGCTTAGGACTCCAGTCATAGTCTAAGATCCCGAAATTCGACTCACGGTCATTTTCATCAGGTCCGTTATCTTTGAAATTATAAAAGTATGTGCGTTTTATATCATATTTATCATCGTAAACGAGCGCTTTAACTATATTCTCCGCCTGTGTCTGTTCACTTACACCCTGCGTACTGTTCGGAGTTGGATATCCGGTCTCCGTAACATACACATCCAAAAAACCGCCGTAATCTTCAGATATCCCAAGAAACTTCAATACGAGCGGCTCGTAGGTCTGGTCAATATCTCTCGGAAAACTGTATGGATGGATCGAATATCCCTCTATATAAGGATAAGCGTCTGTATCAAGCATCTGTCTTATATACTCAACAGCATTTGTACCGTTTGCGATGTCAAGAGCTATTACAGGCATATCCGGATACCGCTTTTTAACCTCCAATGAGATCAGCTTCTGCATCACCGAATACTCATACGCGCTCGGCTCGCTTGGCCAGTAATACTGCAAATTCGGTTCGTTCCAGACCGAAAACAAAGTACGATAAGCATTTTCAGCAGGGTATCTGTCAAGCTTTGCCCGCTGGAAATTCATAAGAGCATCAAGCTGCGCCATTGTTCTTGGAGCCTGCTGTCCTTTCTCATCCTTATAAAGCGATATACCATTACTGCCGCCCACAAACTGGACATTATTCATATCCTCATAGTAATCGCGATAGATGTTAGTGCCCAAAAAATTATATACGCCCGGCATTTTTTCAACCGATACCCACGTTCCTGCTCCGGAATAGCGCACATTAAATATTCCGCACCGTCTTAACAGTGCCGCCTGTTCAGATGCAAGCTGGCGGATCTCATACCCACCCTTTTGCGTCATACCGACAGTGATGCCTATCCTTGAAAACATATCAAGCGGAGTCGGTTCGTAAAACTCTATTATACCGATACCCAGCTTCTTTTCCGCAACAAGCCTTTCGCCCTCTGTTACCTTGACAGACATATCATACGCGCCCTTCGGCATATTGCTCAGGTCTATACGTTTCTGCGTATAACGTCCCGGTTTGACCTCAAACTCCTCATCGGTCTCCGTTTTAAAATCATCCGTTGAATAAGCAATTTTATACTTAACATTTTCAGTTCCGAGGACTTTTATTTCAACTGTGAAATAGGCGTCATTCTGGTTTTGCACATACGAGGGCGCGCCCGGAAATGATATGTTCACCTCTTCATAGATACTCTGTCCCGCTCCGGCTGTACACGGCATGAGCCACAAGCCAAATAAAACCAATATCAGGCTTTTTTTCAATATATTCTTCATTATCCGAACGCCGCCTCTCTTTACGTTAAATACTGTTTGATATTATTCAAAGACCACTATCATTTTCGGCGCGGTGCTCTGGAAAAAGGCAATCGCCATCTGCACGTCTTTTCCGAAATGTATGTAGTCCTTTATTTCGTTGTGATTTATAAGCTTTGCGGTTACCTTCTTACCCGACTCTACCTTGTATACCATTGAAGTCGAAATCGTAAGCGACTCTGTGGAAGCCTTATCCAAATTATCCTTAAGCTCATCGGATATGGTCAGAACATTGCCCTCCTTTGCATACGCGTAGCCGTATCTCACTCTGAAATTCGCGTCATACGACCTTGACGGCAGTGTGAGACCGGGAACATCCGTATCGGATCTCAGGATACTGTCCTTAGCATTATCCTTATCGTAATCAATAATGATATTTGCAGCTGTTATCTGATGTTTTGAATTTGTCTCATAGGCTATGACATCACCCTCTGAAATACCTCTCAACGATACTATGCCATCGGTTTTGAAAAACAGATCCTGCTCTCCCACGGAATTGAGGAGGTGTACACGATCTACGACATCTCCTTCATCATTTAGCGCCCGTTCAAGCTTTGCTACAAGTCCCAGATCAGCAGATGCACTTATCTTTGGCGCGCCTGAATTCTGGAGTACCATAACCGCCGGAACATACGAGTCCGCCTTTGCGTTAAAGAACTGCATAGTCTTTTTGCCGGCAGTGAGCTGAGAACGCGTCATTACTTCAAATTCACCTTCATTCTTAATATTATCATCGGCATCGGGTACTGAGAAAATTAGTATGCTGTCCGGAACAACTATACCGCCCATACATACACCTCTGCTCCAATATGTCCGATCCTCCATCGCTCCGAAATCCGCAAGGGTATCAAACTCACTCTTGCCCGTCCTATGGGCAGTGTCAAAATCCGTTATCTCCATATTTGCGTTTGTTTTGTACCGAACAAGCTGCTGATTCATCAGAACAGGAGGCAGAGTCTGATCATCGTATCTTACTCCGTCCACATAGTATTTTTTTGCCGTATTAAGCTTAACAAAGGTACCGTTTGATAAGAACAGCTTGAAAAACGCTTTTCCGTCGGGTATATCATCAACATAAGAAGATACCAGATAAGCGAATTCGCTCACACGCACAGATGACAGATACCCGGCTATTTTTCCGAACGCACTGATATAAAATGTGCCTTCCTCACCCGCCTTTATCTTGTCTATGCTCTCGCTGTCCATTGAGTCTGAAATCTTGTATTCTACGCCGTTTATCTGTGCATATTTATCTGTTGAAACCATATCAACATATCCGCTGACCGAATCGGTGGAGAGAATGCACTGTGCATATTTCCCATCCTTACTCGCCGCCACCGATAATACGATATTTTCGGTTATGTCAGCATAGCTCAAATTTACTCCGTTTTTGTTTTGGATGGTTATATCGCTGACGCTGTCATCAAGTTTTATGGTGCGGCGATTGTTATTCCTGTCAGTCACAACATACATATCATTCGATGCGGACAGAACGAAATAATCGGAATAATCGGTTATTATTATAACATCATACTGTGTATCATGGTCGTTATCTATAAACGAAATAGTTCCATTTTCAATATCAAAATCCTTAATGCTATACTCTGTCAGAACACGACCGTTATAGATCACCGGGACACTGCCACGGAAATTAACGTGTTTGCGGTTTGATGAATTCTCTTTATAATAATATATCCTGCCCTCTTCAAAATCATCAAACTCTTCATCACTGACAGTAACCACCTCGTTCAGGTGGTCATATGCATATATGAGAGTATCGGAATCGCCTTTATTCTCCTTCATATACGCATAAACGTTATGACCAAGCAACGGCTGAGAATTTTTATACCCGTTAAGATATGTCGTGCCGCCGATCACTATACTATTCTTACCGACAGTAGTCGCCGCATTAATAGACGTTATACCATTATCCTCAACAACGCCCTCCGTCTTATACATTTCTCTTGCTTTATATAACAAGGTGTCGCCTCGTGAATATTGCGGCAAATTACCTTCGAACGAGGATATTTCGGACACGGCTGCGTCAAGAGCATCCAACAGCACAGCCGCGCAGCCCGCGCGCGTAACTACGCCGCTGCCGATTTTTTTAATCCCCAGCTCATTTGCAACCGATAAATATCCCGAAGGATATCCGCCCCTGTACGAAGCATAGGTATCATATCCCATCAGAGACATCAGCATCTTTACAACTTCATTATAAGTTATCACATCATTTGGTCTGAACTCTCCGCCGCCGGATATTATCCCAAGTGAATATGCGCCGATTATCTCATTTCTGTATCTTGTGTTTTCATTAACATCATAGAATGGCGAATCATACTTAGCATAATCCTCGGCATTAAACCCGTTTGCAAGTCCCACCGTGATTTTAGCAAATTCACCTCTTGTGACCGCTCCGTCCGTGCTCCAATCCACTACATCTATTCTTTTAAGTATCTCAAAACGGTCATTGACATCGGTAACTGTTTCAGTGGTGCTTTTTGCGCTGACATTTACCGTTTGAATAATAAATGACAGAGAGATAAGGAACAACAATACTCTTTTCATTTTCTATTCTCCTTTGTTCAATCGGCTGATCATCATCACAGCCTCAGCCCGCGTTGCATACCCATGTGGTCTGAATGTATTATCATCAAAACCGCTTATAATACCCATTGCCTTAAGAGCTCTCACGCTGTCTATGGCATAATCCGAGATATTTCCGTTATCGGCAAAATCGTCCGTACTCATATCATTGTACTTTACACCGGCAGCTCTTGCGACTATTACCGCCATATCCTGTCTTGAAAGCAACTGTTCAGCCCCGAACAAATTCTCCGAAATGCCTTTAATAATGCCGCTGTCATATGCTGCAGCAACCGCATCGTATGACCATCTGCTTTTGGGAACATCGTCAAAGCTGCATATCTTGCCGCCACTATCAAGCCCAAGATACCTTACAATGAGTGAAACAAATTCCTCTCTTGTGATATTATTATCGGGTAAAAAGCGCCCGTCCGGATAGCCGTCTGTAATACCGGCAAGAGAAAGCCGCTCTATAGCCTCACAAGCCCAAAAGCTGCGCGTCACATCGCTGAAACGTGTTGTGTCAGCAGATTTCTGCGCCATCTCTACAGGTACGCTTATCGAGGTACTGCCCGATACAGGCAGCCCGTATGAGCCGCCGCTCGATGAGCCGCCTCCGCCTGATGAGCCGCCGCCAGAGGACGAGCCGTCTGATGAACCGTTTTGGTTTATTGCATCTATAGCCGCTTTTAAAGCAGGCATATCGGCAAACGACCTGCCATACAGAGCATTGCCTCGAAGAAGTCCGTTAAGGCTGTCAAATTTCGAAAGATCAAAAGTAACCGCAGCGCGGTATTTGTCAAACAGAGTGTTAACGCCACTGTAGCTCTTGGTTTTTGAGAGCTCGTACAAGAATACGGACGCGTCGAGAGCCTTTATAATATCTGACTCGTTGTTTATTTCGCCGCTTCCTATCCGGCTCACGGCAAGAAGTCTCTCCGGCTCGGTATAGCCGCTGTACAGCTTCGCAGTTACAGAACTGCTGATATCAAAATACATGCCATACTGCCCCCATATATCCGCCGCGTTGGAGCTTGTTGCTTCGTTCAGGGCGCATATACCTGCCACTTTATAATACACTTGCCTTATATCCGACACTGAGGAATATGGTTTTTTATTGTAGATCTCATTGTATATCTTATTTAGGGACGACTCCGAAAGATGTATTGCGCGCGGCGCGTCAAGTCCAAGCTCTCGCATTATGCTCCCGCTCAGATAAGCTCTGAGCTCATCTGCTGAGGACACAGTTGTATTTATATAGGTAAGTATCTCGTTCTTTCTTGTCTCTGACACGTAAAACTCATCAAGAACAGCAGACAAAGGCACTGTTCTTCCATATGCCGACACCTTAACGATATATCTGCCCGAAGGCGCGTCTGACGGCATCATAAAAAAGTAACTGAACGAGCCCTTTATATCCGTCGCAACATTTGCGGCATGGACTATGTAGTTATCGTCCGACACTGCCAGAACAGATACCTTGCCGGTCAGCGCGGCCTCATCAACCGTCCCCGAAACCGTATATTTATCCACAAGATTATCCTTCGCTACCTCAATCTGTCCGGCGTGAGCCGCACCCGCTAAACCGAAAAGCACAAGAATTACCGCGCAAACACTAAATATTCTTTTCATACGCATCTCCCTTACCATAACGATGTTCGGATAAAGCAATAATCATCATTCCATACTATATCATCACAATGGAACAGCCACTTCTTTTTGAAATAACAGCCCGGCCTTACGCGCCGGCACTCACCCTCCTCAAGATGGTGCGGTCCCATAAGATTTCTGAGATTATTGTACAGCGTCATCCTGATCTCATTCTTCCCTTTTCTTAAATATTTGCTTATATCTGCTGTGAACGGACTCCACAACAGTGTCCTCACAAATTCTCCGTTGATATATACATCCGCAGCGTTGAAGCCGCTCGGCGCGATAGCAAACTCACGGTTGATATCCTCAATATCTACTACCTTTTTAACTGTTATCTGTCCGGCAAAAAACGGATAGCCGTTCATTTGCAGCTCCTTTAGCTCAGTTTGCTTTCTTTGTCCTGCTATGCTGAAATCACCTGTGTATCTTACGGCATTACCGGCAAGAACAGTAAATTTATCCTTCTCTGTAGATACCTCAAAATCCCCCGTTATGCAGATCGCTGAAAGCTCGGTATCAAGACTGAGCTTATTTTTTTCACTTTCAAATTTTTTGGATTTTTCGATACTATCATATGTTTCTTTGCTTTGGGCGAAAAGCATTTCTAATCTGACAACGTTTTCGCCTTTTTTTACATAGCCGCCTATGTCGATCTTTTTCATGGACGGATCGGTGAACCAACCGCAGGGCTTATTCTCCAAGAGCCTGCCGTTGACATATATCCGTGCATTGTAATTCTCCGTAACAAGGAATATCCTTTCCGGAACATTTGTTATATCAAATCTGAACCGGACATCTATCGTAACCGGCTTTTTCATTTCCAGCGCGGTCACCTCCGCGTCGAGAACATATTGATTCTCGCCGTAAAGCTTGTTATCTATATAATAGTCACACTTATCTATCAAAAGCGCATTGGGACTGATGTCCTCTATCTCCCATGCGCCTTCCGGGATAAGTCTCTTTTTTTTCTCAGTTTCACGCTCCGAGCATACGGATCGGCTGTGATTATCTATTATAACTATGCTCTCATGCGGAGCAAACTCATATCCGCCGTCAAACGGTACAAGCTTTTTTTCGCCAAAATCCATCCGCTGTCCCAAGAGCTTTATTTCGGCGTTCTGCCTCACTTCCGTGCTGTTAACAAAGTAGTGCGCGGAAAAACCATCAAATTCTCTTTTTGTATATGTTATCTGTTCATTATCTATAACATCTGAGGACTCAACCGCTTGACACGAAACGATTTGTCCTCCCGCCTCTGTAAATCCGGCAAGAATACCTTTTGTTGTTTCTAAAAGCTCCGTATTCGGAAGTATTATGACACGGTCATATTCTGCCTTGCCTATAATAAGTCTGCCGTCCTTTACAGACGCATATTTTTCCATTATCAGCTCGTCTCCAAGATCAAACAGAATATGCTTGCGCTCAAGACTGTCAATGGCTTCATTGAATCTGTCATTAAGCGCTTTAATATCTTCATCATTTTTAGTATTATACAAAGCCCACGCAGTGGTCTGCGGATGTATGAGCAGTGTACGAAAATTTGTCCGTCCTTCAGACATCAGCATACCAAGACAAGCAGCCATGTCATTAAAAATATGGTACTTACTCCACCACGGCTGCTGATAATACATTGCCGGCGGTCTGTCAAACTTCCTCATTCCGCGCAGCGAATACCCCTCAAGATGCGGGCATAAAAGATTAACTCCACGAACCATTTGGAATTCGTAAAGATGCCGCATATCATCAAAGGTTATACTGTCTCCGCCCGCGCCAAAGCTTTCGGATAGCACCTGCTTCTTGCCGAGTTGATGCGCTACAGACGCGACCTGGAGCACCGCCAGCTTCGATACCGGTTCTCTGAACAACGCATCGATGCCGGGTATGTGAAAATACTCGTACAGCGGCATGACCGCACCGTTTGTTGTCAGCTGTGACAACAGATCGTCCTCAAGCAGAACATGCCCCGTAAGCTTCATTCCATGTCTGTCGAGATAGTCATATATCTGTTTGAAATACGATTGCGCGAAGAGCTTTGTCACCATCCGCCAAAACCTAATGCGCGTCTGCCTGCACCCGTCCGTTTCAAAAAACAGATCCGGGAGCTTTGGAAGAAGCTCCTCACCGTATTCCTTCTCATATTCACCCGGGATAAGATTGCTCCACGGTATTCCGTTCCTTGACAGCTGCGGTTCATCGGTAAAAAATCCGCAAAGCCCATCAAGGTTCTTTTCTGTATAGGGTTCGTAAGCTGCTTTTATAAACTCTTTTACCACAACTGCGTCGAGATTATCGGTATAAAACTCGTTTACATCGTAATAGAAATGATACCCTCCCGTATGTGTTATGGTACGCGGTGTTGTCCTTTCGCTTATCTCGTATCTGAGATACTTGCTCCAATAACGCTCTCCAAGTCCGTTGACCTTGCCGTCACCGAATCCGCTCGGCCATCCGTTTTCATCATATGCCCATGGCAGCATACCTCTTATTTTACCCTCAGATATGCCGACCTTAATATTTTCAAACCATTCCTCACCCAAATACTCGGTAAGAAGTCCGCCGCGTGCATGCATAAAATAACCGCCAAGCCCGGCATTATGCATTATATCTATCTGTCTTGCAGTTTCCGACGTATCAAGTCTGTCGTTCCATGACCAAAATGGCATAGGTCTGTACTTATCATTCGGATCGAACAAACACTCCAAGCTGCTCATGCTCATTCCCCCTGTTTTAATGCGGCTGCGGCATATGCCGCAGCCACACTGTCCGTATCAATATAAAGGAATCATCTCTGAGAGATTGTTCCAAACAAATGTTTTTACTGTATCATCATCGCCGTATCCTTCAAGTGATACAGAATACTCTGCCTCTCCCGGCGCAATGGTTGTCTCCTGTATATTGATCGCATCCATCACATTCTGCTCATTGTTGTAAGCGGCAATAATAAGCTGTACCTTCCTGTTATCTGCCGTATTGTTTTTAATTATGAATTTACCGACAGAGCTGCCATCGCCCTTAACAAGCTCTGCGCTCTTTACCACAACCTCATTCGTAGGCATGATCAGCCTGGCGCCGCTGAATACTACAGGATCTCCCTCATTTCCGTGAGTGTCAAGAGGTGTTACCTTTACAGTAATATATTTGTTAATGTATTCATCACCGACCGTGTATGTCTTACCCTCCGCATCCGGAATAATACTGTATTGACCGTTTTCAGTGTCGGAGAAGAGCCATTCTATATTAACACTCTCCGGCGCCTCAGCGTTGGAGTTTGAATATTTGTAGTCGACACTGAGTGTATCACCCACAGCCGGTATGCCCTGTATGGACACATCGGAAACGCTCACGCTCTCATAACCGATCACAGCAAGCTCCGATTCGCTGTACAGAGGTTTCAGCTCGCTCTTTGAATATGTGTCAAGAAGCATTTCTTTTACTCCGTCGCCCATAGTTTTAACATCAAGCTTTACATTCCTGAATACATCCTCAGACAGCCAAAATACAGGTCTTATCATTGCGCCCGTACCTGAATCGACCGAATTTGCTATGATACCGCCGCCGACCGCAGCGCCATTATTATCGTTAGTTCTCCAAATCAGCCTTACCTTGACATTGTTCTCACGCGGAGTCCTCAGCATTTCAAAATCTGCTGTGCCGCTTTCCCAGTCAAGTCCCTCTGCCCAGCCGAACCTGTCGCGATACTCTAAAAGCTCCGCCTTGGAGAGGATCGCCGCCGGCGCTTTTACTACATAGTCATCGGGACATGTCAATGAAGCAGGGCAGCCCTCTGTAAGCCATTCATGCTCCTTATCGAGATATGGTATAAATGCCGGCACAAGACTGTTTTGGTTTAATATTTTCGACACGGGCTCACTTGCCGTTGCATCACCCTCCGCATAGGTGTGCTTCAGCCAATACGCAAGATTGCCCTCCAAATCGGGATCAAACTTATTGTTTTGTGTCTCGTCTGTATAAAGCATACCCTGTGTGGCATTATTTTCGAGCCTCGCAACAGCTGCAGCCTCTATCAACAGGAACTTTGCGTCACCCTCGCCGGAATCATCAAGCAGAAAATAGCTTCTCACTGTTTCGCCCATACCCGAATCATCTGCCGCTACGGTAAGCAAGTAAGTCAGATTTATTGCTTCCTGTCCGCCGTTGGTGTTGTCCGCTGCACCCGGCATAAGGGCATCTCCGACAAAAATCGCATTACTTACCGTTGCAGGGCCTATGACAGCGCCGTTATCCGTTGTAAGCCTGAGCTGTGCTCTGACATATTTTCCTGCCTGTGCGTTTCTGAGCGTGAATACCGCATCGGTCGCGCCTGAAATATTGGTATATGTGCCGTTTTCGGAGTCGGCCTGCTGCCACTGATATGTTGCTTCAACGCCCGCCTCCGGTGTGTCATGCTCCGCTGTAAGAGCATATCCGGGCTTTGCTGTGCCGCCGGCGGATACCGGCATATACAGATCATCATCCACAGTTACATATATGGAATTGAGCTCATCCTCCGTATACCCTGCGGCTTCCAGCTCATCACGGGTGTAGTTCTCCTTCAGAGTCTCTATTACCTCCTCACCCGTATTAGCCAGATCAAGCTTTACATTCTTGAAGAAATCTACGCCAAGCCAGAAGCACGGACGGAAACGGTAAGTTCCCGTTATGCTTGCCGAACCGCGGTTGCCTGTGTCCTTGGATATGTATAATCCTGCTGAAAGATCAGTCTTCTGCGGTGATCTTAATAGCCAATTCTGATTTGAATGATTTGCAGCAGTATCACCAACAAAACCTATCTTTTCCTTGTGTGTCTCATGCTCATCTCTGGATAATACAGTGATGGGGCAAGTCATCGTTGTCTTCTCAACGGCCGTCAATCCGTCATAGCCCGGCATTGCCCACTCATGGTTTTGGTCTATGTAGCTCTTGACCTCCGGTATTAAAGTATATATAGCCGCGCTTGAGCCAGTTCCGGTAGGCAGCACCGTGGTTGTTGCCGCGTTCCCGTCAAGATTGAACCAAGTCTGATTAAGATAGCCCGAAAGCGTATCCGCGTCTGTCGGATCCCATGAGAAGCTGTTATCGCCCGCTTTATGTATAGGACCCGCTCCGTAGTTAGCTGATGCTATCACAAAAAACCGTGAAGCTTCGCTTTCACTGTCGGTATCAAGCATCACAAACCTATATCTGAAAGTGTTGCTTGACGCATTGTTTGCGACAGTGAAAACATACGCGGAATCGTTTACTGAGCTGTTGGCATATGCAACGTTCGCTAATGGAGCGGCAGCGATGAGAACCATCGCTGTCGCCGATATTGTAGAAATAAGTTTTTTCATGTTATCTCCGCCATTCTGTTTTTATTTTTATGACGCTTTTTTGAGGCGGGCAAAGGGCGTCAACCTCTGCCCGTCAGTTAAATGATATTACCCCTCGAACTTCTTTCATTTTTGGACTATTCCAATCAACCTCAGCCGATCGAGTGATGTTGTGCCTTTCCATATATGCATCGACCGCCTGAGCTGAACCTACAACGATACACTCTGTTATAAAGCGATAGATCTGTAAGCTCGGAATACTATATTCTTTCATCCCATAACCTCGTTTCTATTACACATCAATATCTGTATCAGAATACGAGTGTTACATTCGCCACTTTCAGATTATCCCAGTCGACATTGGTCGCATTATAGCCATTATCCTCATTCCAGCTGTCTACTGCAGCTGCACTGCCTGTCGTTACAACATTTTCCTCTGCAAATCTCCTGATTTCCATATCCGGAGCTAAATATTTTTTCATAGTCTTGTCCTCCTCCGATCTATCACTCAAATGAAACTGTTTCATTTGTAAACTTTACAGCTACGGTCCTGCTCGGTGAATGGTCAAGAATTATCGCAACAATAGCGTCTCCATCATATGATCCGCCAAGCACCTCCGCTACTGTTCCGCCCTTCTGAACCGCATCTTCACCTGTTCCTGCCTGGAATACAATGTTTTCATAATCCGATGGGTTCAGTGAGTCAAATGTTATGCCCACTCTGTATGTAGCGCCGTCATCATTCATACCGGAAACAACAGATCTTCCGATTACTGACTCTGTACCATAGATCTTATCAAGCTCTGTCGATGAATACAACGCACTCAAGTCGCTCCTTGAATAAGTGCTGCTAAGCATACTCTTTACGCCGTCACCCATTGTAGCCACGTCGATTTTTACATTCTCAAATACGTCCTCGGACAACCAGAATACAGGTCTTATCATTGCACCGGTATTACCTGTTGCAGCATTGGCAACGATACCGCCGCCTACCGCACTGCCGCTATTATCATTTGTTCTCCATAAAAGCCTTACGCTTACCGAATTCTGACGCGGTGTTCTGAGCATTTCGAAATCAGCTGTACCGCTTGTCCAGCTAAGTCCCTCAGCCCAACCGAACCTATCACGATATTGCATAAGCTCCGTTTTTGAGAGGATCGCCGCCGGTGATTTAACAACATAGTCATCCGTACACGGTCCTGCTGTACATCCGCCCTCTGTGAGCCATTCATGGTCTGTATCGAGATACGGTATAAATCCCGGCGCAAGCTTATTGCTGTTTAGAATTGAATTTACAGGACCGGACGCAGATATATCACCGGCTTGTGCATATGTATTTTTCAGCCAATACGCAAGGTTACCCTCAACCTCCGGGTCAAACCTGTTGTTTGTATTTGTGTCGGTATAGAGCATTCCCTGTGTAGCGTTAGTTTTCAGTCTTGCGACCGCAGCCGCCTCAATTAAGAGAAATTTTGCATCGCCGCTGCCCGAATCATCAAGCAGGAAGTACGTGCGCGCCGTTTCACCTAAGCCTGAGCTTGTGTCGGCTACCGTAAGTCTGTAGGTCGTATTAAGAGCCTGCTGTCCGCCGTTGGTGTTGTCCGCCGCACCCGGTGTGAGTGCCGCTGCCACCGATACCGGTGCACTTGCCGTTGCAGCACCGTCTGATACGCCATCGGTCAGGTATGCAATTACTCTTACATATTTGTTTGCTTGCGCGTTTTTAAGTGTGTATGTTGAGCCTGTCGCACCTGTGATATCGCTGTATTCGCCGTTGGCGGAATCAGCCTGCTGCCACTGATAGACAGCCGTCAAACCCGCGCTCGGCGCGGCATGTGATGCTGTGAGCGTGTAGCCCGGCTTTGCTGTGCCGGTGATAGACGGAGTTACTGTTTCATCTATCGCGCTTGAGGCACCAAAAATATCGTCCAGATCTTCTTCGGTATAGCCTACGCTCTCAAGGTCGGATCTTGTATAGTTATCCGCTATCGCTTCTACTACCTTTGAACCCGTATTAGCCAGATCCAGCTTTACATTCTTAAAGAAGTCTACGCCCAGCCAGAAGCAAGGACGGAAACGGAATGTTCCCGTGATGGTGGCTGCGCCGCGGTTACCGGAGTCCTTGGATATATATAATCCATTTGTAAGAGATGCCGTCTGCGGTGATCTCAAGAGCCAATTCTGATTTGAATGATTTGCCGCGGTATCGCCTACATATCCTACGATCTCTTTGTATGCCTCATGCTCATCTCTTGACAAAACAGTGACAGGACAAGTAATTGTTGTTTTAGCCAAAGTTGTCAATCCGTCATAGCCCGGCATTGCCCACTCATGGTTTTGGTCTATATAGCTCTTGATCTCCGGTATCAAAGTATATATAGCCGCGCCTGAGCCTGTTCCGGTCGGCAGCACCGATGTTGTTGCTGCACTACCGTCTATGTTGAACCATGTTTGGTTCAGATAACCCGAAAGCGTGTCTGCGTCCGTCGGGTCCCACGAAAAGTCCTTATCTCCCGCGTTGTGTATAGGACCCGCACCATAGTTTGCGGATGCTATTACAAAAAACCTTGATGAGTTGCTGTTTTCGTCTGTATCAAGCAATACAAACTTATATCTGAACTGATTTGATGCAGCGTTATTAGCAACTGTGAATACATAATCCGCATCATTACTTGAGGTGTTCGCATACGCCACAAGCGTTGCCGGAGCAACGGCTAGCAAAGCTATTGCTATTGCCGAAGCTGTCGAAATAAATTTTTTCATCTTTTTCTTCCTCCTGATTTTTAAATATACTCCAAACATAAAACCTTTATCTTTACAAGAGTACCATTCCCCGGTGCGCTGTCAATGCTGACGCCGCATTCGGAGCCGTATTCGTAAAGAATTCTATTTACCGTATTTTTGATCCCCACCCCCTTATAGTGTTCCGATTCAAGAATCGAGGTATCAAAACCGATACCGTTATCCTCTATCTCAAATACAAGGAACTTGTCGGTCTTATACGCTCTTATTCTAATATTACCGGTATCCTCCATGCCGTTAAATGCATATTTTATAGCATTTTCCACAAATGGCTGAAGTATTGTTTTTATTATCTCACAACCCAAGATCTCCTCCTCGACAGAATACTCTATCTTAAAGCGTCCCGGCCAGCGGATCTCTTGGATCTTTATATAGCTTGCTACATGCTCTATCTCCTCCTCCACGCTTAAATATCTGTCCCCGTTATGAAGACTTATCTTAAAGAAGCTGCTGAGAGCATACACTATCTCCTCTATCTCTTTCTCCTTTTTGATCTTGGCTATACTGCTTATGATATCCAATGTGTTGTAAATAAAATGCGGGTCTATCTGCGCCTGAAGAACTTCAAACTCACTTTTGTGTTTCGCTTCAAGGATCTTGGTGTTTTTTTTCAGCAGCTCACGTATACGGACGAACATCTCACCTATCATCACGCTCAGCTCACCTATTTCATCTCCGCCGTTCACCGGCAGCTCTGTCTCAGTCATTTCCGGGGCTTTGGTGAATGCCTTTACACGATATTCCATGCTTCTTACCGGCTCTGTAAGCGCGTATGACAGCAGTGCACCGATAACGGCAAACATTATTATCATGAGCACAAGAGCCGTTCCTGTCGCAAATGAAAACCGACTGACTGACTCACGATAAAAATTTTTCGGCAGTATCAGATTCATTACGAGGTCCTGCGGCATATTATTATTTTCAAATTTAAGCTGCTCTTTGGTATAGATGTAGTAGTCACCGCCGAACACAATTTCTCTTTTTGCATTATCCTCTGTTCTGAGACATTTGCTGAATAGATTTTTTGAGTTTATGATCGTTCTGTCGCCGGAAAAAATTATCTTGTCGTTCATGTCCGTAATAAAGCAGATCATATTCTCGTCGTTTTGGATCTTTTTATAATAGCTATCCGGAATTTCCGTCGGAATATACATTATAACGGCTATTCTGTCGGAAACGAAATCGTAGCTGCTCAGACGCTGTATAAGCGATATATAGCTTCTGCCGTCCTCATCATATACAATGTCACCCATAAGCATCACGCCGCCGTCCTCCGCAGCTTCTGCGTAAACATAATTTCCCGGGCAACTGCCCAGACTGTCACGAAAAAGGCAATATTCACCGCCGTTATTCGATATAACATGGATATAAGATCCGCCGACATCACGGGCGAGCCTGCTCCTTACAACCTCAAAAATTTCACCCTGCTTTTCCTCAAATGAGATAGTATCGTTATTTATTATTGAGGTTAATGTGTTATCGGAAAACAGCTTTATGCAGATGACCGCGTTCCTGTACACCTCATTTTCGAGCTTCTTTTCGATCATACCCTTGAAGGTGCCCGTGTATCGGTCAAGATCGACTTTGTTGATCCTGTCTACTCCATTAATTGTGTTCATGAACAGCATCATACAGGGCAGCGCAGAAAACAACAGCAGCAGCACAAATATGCGCGTACTCATTCTTAGCTTTCTCAGTAATCCTACCATAAACGACACCTGCTATTCAGAGAGGTTTTCCTTTAAATACCTTTTTATATCCTCTATCGGCTCAGATATGCTCCTGCCGAGCATATGCGCTCCGAAAACGCACACCATAAACATCAGAACTGATATGATGATATTCTTATACATGACCCTATTTATTTGTACAGAAACATTTTCAGTTGCAGGACAAAAAAACACCTTCATATCAAGCTTATCTATAAACGTCGTGTATATCCCATCCGCCGGAGCGCCGCCCGCCTCGTCGGCAAAAAGAGTCCCGATCTCCTTACGGCTTGCTTTTGCTCCGGTGTTTAATGATACTATCCTTCCGTTGGTGTCAGAAATATAAATATTATCCGGCTTTACAAAGTTTTCCGTATCGTGATACGCTTCGATTATCTGAGCTCTGTCCATATATAACACAATATATCCCAAACGCGTTCCTCTGCTTATAATGCTTCTGATAATAACTATCTGAAACCAATCGGGTGCCGTTTCGTAAAGCAGCGCTTTATATGTGTCACCGGAATTATCAAGCACCTCAAACGCATTGACAAGCTCTTTATCATTTTTTGCCGACAAAATATCATTTGCACCGTAATAAATACTTTGATCCAGACCGTAAATCTCAACATTTATAATATTCCTGTCCATAGCAACAAGATTCTGCAGTGTAGGCAGCAGGCTCCAATTATATAAACCGCTCTCTACGCTTTGACATATTACCTCATTTTCCGCAACCATATCAATGTCTATGATATATTCACCGATATACTCGTTAAGGCATTCATTAGCCTGTTCGACTATGACCTCGTTTCTGCTGAAAAAATCCTCTCTCAGTATCTTTTTTGCAGACGAGAAGCAAACGATATTGAATATAACTATGCTCAGTCCCGATATGAGTATAACCGCCGTTCTTATACGCGCGCTAAATGACTTCTTGTCATGTACCGCGTTCCGTGCCGCATTCATGATTGCTGACATTTAACCCTTTACTCCCGCATTATTGTCGTTATGTACTATCTGCTTTTGGAACAGAACGAATATTACAGCCGGCGGTATTATTGCAAAAAATGCCGCCATTATCTGCTTATCTATACCAAATGTGGTTTTCATGTAGTAGAGCATTACGCTCACGGTATACTTATCCGGATCCTTCAGCATCAGATACGGCCACAGGAACATATCCCAGTTCGCTACCGCGACCCTCAATGCTATTACCGCTATGATAGGACGGCTTAACGGAACGATTATCTTCGTAAAGACACCGAGGTCGGAGGCTCCGTCCAGCTTTGCCGATTCAACATATGATAACGGTATTGTGTCAAAGAAATTCTTAAACATCAGTATATTCATGCAGTTGGCAACTGAAATTATCCACATAGGCCAATGCGTGTTGGTAAGGTTAAAGTGAAACACCGTATAATTGAGAAAGTTCTTGAACAACGGAACGAGATTGAGTGTTTGCGGCATCATCATTGTCCACATAATAAGCGCGAACAATACACTTGAACCTAATGGCTTCAATCTTGAAAGCGCATATCCCGCAATACCGTTCAGGAATATCGTTCCGATAAGGCTTCCGACTATCATTACTGCCGTGTTCAGAAAATACTTGCCGAAATTCAGCTCCTTCCACACCTCCGCAATTTTTTCCGGATGCAGCTCCTTTGGGAAGAAGGTCGGCGGTATTGCCAAAAACTCATCCATCCCCTTGAGACATGATACGAACAGCCATATTATCGGCACTATGCATATCAGCGATACTATCACAATGAACGCGACTGCAATACCGTATATCAGCTTTACATCACCTTTTTTGAAGTCAAGCGCGGTGATTATTCCATAAGTCTTATCGCTGAATTTGTTAATATGAAATGATTTGTTTTGCTTCTTTTTCATGTACTTAACCCTCCAGCTTTTTCTGCAGTCTGAAATAGAACACCGTCATGACAAGGAGAATGAGGAATGATATTATGCCTATCGCAAGCGATTTATCGGCGCGCATGTATCTGAATGCTTCATAATAAGCCTCAAGACTCAACGTCATTGACGCGTTGTTCGGTCCGCCGTCTGTCATTATCATCGGCTGGTTCATAGTCTGGAACACGCTTATTATCTGCGATACAAGCATCAGAAGCGCCATCGGCATCACCTGCGGTATTGTGATATGCATTGCTCTCTTTATTATACCCGCTCCATCTATTGTGGCTGCCTCATACAGATCCTGACTTATGCCCTGCAGGGATGCAAGGTATATGACAACAGTTGCACCAAAGCTTTTCCAGGTCATCGAAATGACAATGAGTAATATTGTAAGCTTCGGATTCTGGAGCCATTGCCCCGCCGGCAATCCCGCTTTGGCAAGGAGCATGTTCAGCACTCCGCTCGGACCCGGCATATACATGAAATACCATATCAGGCTCGATGCCACCATTGGTACAAGCACCGGCAGATACACTGCCGTTCTGAACAAGCTCTTGAAATGTACCATCTCGTTTAATGCGATAGCCACAGCAAGAGGCAGACAGAAGCCTATCACAAGCGACCATAATACATACTCAAATGTATTTATGAGTGTTTCTAAAAACACAGGATCCTTGATAACATCTATGTAATTTGCAAGACCTACGAATTTTACGGTCTCATATCCCTGCGTTTCAAACAGGGACATATATGCGCCCGTAAACACAGGCTTCCACATAACAACAAATAAAGCGTAAAAGCTCGGGAGCAGCAGCAGCCATGCTATGCGGTTCTTCCTGATCGCAGCGAAAAAACCGCCTTTTTTTTCATATCCCACGCTTTGAGTGCTTTTTTCCTTAAGCATTTGTTCTCCCCCCCTGTCACTGATTATCCATGTACTTGGTCTGAAAATCCACCGCTTCCTTGCTCAGGATAGTCTTAATGTCTGCATTTTCGTCTGTAAGGATCTGCTGCAAAATACGGTCAAATACGGAATACAGCTCCTGTGCGTTTACCTCCGGCTCAGGTCTTACCGTTACATCCTCAAGCCCCTGGTAATCCATGAACTTTTTCGGGTCTACGGTTACATACGGGCGTTCCGCCTCTTCCTTTGCCTTTGTAAGCTCTTCATCGGAAAAGACGTTTATCATACCGTATCCAACGATCCTTCCCTCTTCTGCCGCTTTCTTGGCAGCATCTGCCCACGCACTTGTTGTCTCCTCGCTCTTTGTGGGAATTGCTCCGGTTATCTCTAACCACTTAAACGCGGCCTTGACCTCCTCCGATGTAGCCTTGGCGCTGAACATATATACACCGCCTCCGAGAAGTGCGGCACGCATTGCGGGCCCTTCCGGTATCCTTGCCACAGCGGCGTTATCCTTATCCATTCCATACTGCTTTATCGCGCTGTTTATTGTCGATGGAGCCTGTATACCCATAGCCGCCTGGTCTGATGCGTACATTCTTATGAAGTTGTTTGACGCATCACCCAAAATATCATCCTGGAGAGAATTATCCTCCCACTTCATATCTCTTATGTACTTTAACGCTTCATAACATTCATCGCTGTCAAAGGCTGCCACCCATTTACCGTTTTCCTGCTTTTCAAACTCCGCGCCAAAGCCCCATGCTATGTTACAGAATATCCAGCCGCCCTGGTTATTGATGGTCGGCATATAAAATCCGGTCTTTCCGGTCTTTTCCTTTATCGTTTTTGCCGTTGCTCTGAGTTCATCAAATGTCTTTGGGAATATCGGAACGCCATCCACATCAACAAGCCCGGCTTCCTCAAACAGCTTTACATTGCATAAAAGCCCCATTACATATCCGTTTTTAACGATACCGTAGCTTCTCCCGTCTTTTCTCAGCAGGTCCATATATACATCGTTATATAATGTTTCGTATCCCGCTTCCTTTAATTCATCCGTAATATCCCTTGCATATCCGGCACCTATGATTTTCTTTGATTCCGTAAAATACGTCTGGAAAACCGTGGGCAGCTGTCCGCTCGCTGCCTTGGGAAGAAATGAATTTACATCATATTGCCAAGTATCGGGCACTACCTTGATATCCGGGTATTTCTCATTCATCTGCGCAAGATACCCCTCATACAGTTCAAGGTTGACCTTATCATTTGAGGTTGGCCAGTTGCTTACAGATATCTTTGTGCCTCCATCGCCGGCCGAGCTTCCGCCGCAGCCTGACAGCATAACACACATGATCGCGCATGCAAGGAAAAAACCGCCTGCTTTTTTGATATTTCTATTCATATTTACCCTCCTGTTTTGAGTTTATTATATACATAGTATACAAAAATCGGGGGGTTTTTTTCAAGGTGGTAAATCTATTATTTAGATGGGGAATTCTATTACAAATCGAAAATTTATTGACTTTAAAAATCATATATGATACTCTAAACTAAAAATAAGTATAAACTGCATTTGAACAGGAGGGGGAGCTGTCATGTACAAAATACTGATCGTAGAGGACGAGCCTTTGGTCAGAGAAAGCCTTGTTACCACAATAGATTACAGCAGCATCGGTTTCTGTATCATTGACAATGCGGACAACGGTCTGAACGGTGTTAAATCGTATATAAAGTATAAACCCGATGTTATAATTACAGATATAAGAATGGACATTTGCGACGGGCTTAAAATGTTAGAGGAGATCAGCAAGCTTGATGACGGGCATTGTCAGTTTATCATTTTGTCCGCCTACAACAATTTTGAATATATGAAATCATCCATAGCTCTCGGAGTCGTTGATTATCTTTTAAAACCAATAAAAAATGATGAATTGATACGTATTCTGTTAAAGGTAAAGAGCAGGCTTGATAAAATGCAAAAGGAGCGCATGGCAGTCGCGGAGGTCAACGATAAGCTCTCACGCCTTAAAGAAGATTTTATAAGAACATTTTTTATCAACGGAGTTCATGGTCGTGAATCAAATAAGCTGTTTGATGTTTTGGGCTTGGATCCTCAATTCGACTCTTTTTACAGCGTGTATGCAACAATGTCCGGCTCAAAGCCTGCACTGCCCGATTCTAATATCTGCAATTATATCGGCTGCAATATTGAAAATGATAGCTACGGATTTATAATATTTAATGATGAAAAGTATTCCTTTGCCTTGAAGCTTGCCGAGCAAAACGGTAATGCAAAGATAGGGGTAAGCAACATTTTCAGTGATATTTCCGATTTATCTGTATCTGTTGAGAACGCGCACCGGGCATATCAGAACTGCAAAAACGGCGTCAATGTCTCTTTTGGGATCCAGAACGACACCCATATTTATTCTATCGTGGCACAGGCAAAGCAATTTGTAAAAGAAAATTATTCAAAAAGCATAAGTACTAAAGATGTTGCCGACGCGCTCGGCTTTAGTGAATCGCATTTTATGCTTCTGTTTAAAAAAGCAACCGGCACATCATTTTCCTCATATCTTCTGTCATACAGAATGGAGGTCGCTATAATGATGATGAAAACACAAAGATACCGAATATACGAGATATGCAACAGTATAGGATACAAAGACATAAAAAGCTTTCGCAATGCTTTTAAAAAATATACCGGGATGTCACCCGTAGACTATAAAAACAAATTGGATAAGAGAAAGGATGAGATAACGTGAAAAAACTTATTTCTACGATATCGGCGACAGCGATGGTTCTCATCGCTGCCGTCCCATTGGCGAACGTTGCATATGCCAACAGCTCAACAAACGATTCCGCGTATGTATTCACTGTCGCAAACAACGCGTCAAGCAACACTTTCAGATATAGGTTTGTGCTGCTTGATACCGACAGTGAAAGCGAAGCTTCACGTTTTTTTGTGATAGCATCGGCTAACTACGGAGCGGGTCCTATACACAATGCGGGCGATAATAGCTTCTCATGGGATCCGACGGACGCTGACACTCTTTCCGGGTATCTGAACCAAACATGGTTCAACACGGACGGGAGCGCGGCAACAACTACGGTGCTGCCTACCGGAACAGGCTCGAGCGCGGCTGTATATACATTGATACCGGAGGTCAAGAGCTACATAGACCAAAACCATGAGTGGGCAATGCCTGGCTATGACGAATTGACAACTGCCGAGAAGACAACGATTACATGCCCCATCACTGTATTATCCAGAGATGAGCATGAGACACATAAGGAGAAGATCGGTTTTGTCGGTGATACTGCGGCAAACCATTCAAATCAGAATTGGCTCTTGAGATCACCGCAGAAGACAGATCTTTCAGCGGGGTTATACATATCCAAGGACACAGGCAATCGCGGCGCAGCCACCATAACGGGAACTTACCGTTTCCGTCCTTGCTTCTGGCTTGGGGTAGATTTCTTTAAGAATGTAAAGCTGGATCTGGCTAATACGGGTGAGAAGGTCATAGATGCCCTGAAAGAGAACTACACCCGCTATGAGCTGGAAACCGCAGGGTATACGGATGATGAGCTCGATTCGATATATGCAACTCCGGATGAGGAGCTGAATGTGCCGGTATTGCCTGAGCTGTCAAGAGTCGGTATCAGAGCCGAACCGGATGATCCGCAGGCTGTTGATATGTTGGATGATATTGGCATAAATACGATACGATATGCGCTTAACTGGCATAAATTCGAAACCGGGACAGATAAGTGGGACACAGCCTACATCGAAAACCGCTTAGCTTTGATCAAGAACAAGAACATCAACTCTGCCGTTGGTATAGGTGTTAACAATAATCTGTATTCGGGAACAAGCGATATCCGGACCGGCATTATATCAAAATCAAATCTCGATGCGTTCAAACGGTATTGCAGCAAGCTTGCGCAATATCTTTCCGCAAATCATCCGAAAATAAAGACCTTTCTGATTTGGAACGAGCCGAATAACACCGCGTTCTGGCATGGCAGCCGCCCCAATCCGACATCATACTTCAACATGGTAAAAGAGGCATCTATGGCTTTTAAAGAATATATCCCGGATGCGACTATAGTAGCAGGCGTTGCATCCGTCCCATCGCTGCTGTATCTGGATCAGCTGTTTGAGTGCGGTATATACCAATATGCCGATGTTATATCATTCCAACCGTATGTTGCGCCATCCAATGCCGACTACGGCACTTATGAATACAGATTGCGCGGTATGAATGACGTTCTCAGCAGACATGGCGGGTGGAAGGACGCTTATATCTCCGAAATAGGCTGGTTCAGTGCCGGCTCCTCAGCTGCTGCAAATGCTTCCGAAGAAAACCAGGCAGCAAACATTATCAAAGCAATCGTTCTCGCCGATGACAACGATATGAGCGGTATAAATCTGTATGAGCTTATTGACGGTGCCGGTCATGAAACACTCACAGAAAACAATTACGGTCTGGCAACATACGATTATCGGAAAAAGCTCGGATATCATGCCTTAAAGCAGTATCAGGATATGATAAGCGGGGCAGATTATGTGGGCAAAATAACGAGCGCCGACCAAAAGTCATTCGCATATGTATATCACAAAAACACACGGATCATTGCAATGGCATGGACAATGAACGATCAGTCCGTCCCACTCTCCTCTTTGGGCTTTACCGGCAATGAAACAGCATATGACCTTTATGGAGAAGCAATAGCTTCACCGGCTTTGTCAAATGATCCGATATATATAATTGCAAATGCGAACGCTTTGTACTCCGCGCTTTCAAACAGCATAAGCTCGTACTACGGCAAAATACCCGCAGGCTACCGCACAAGCGCGCTTGATGCGCTTGAAGGAGCAACCCCGAAAACCATGTCTGCCGCAGAGATACGATCCGCGTGTGAAAGTAATTATGAGATAGCCAAGTCGATTATCAGCTCCGCGCGGTCCGATGAGTCGGATACAAGCGAACGCTTCGCAGCGGCATATCAGCTTCATAAAGCAGCTTTAAAATGGAGCATTCTTTACAAGTATAAACACGCCGGCACGGGCGTGCCCGGTTCACTTTCATCAGACACCGGCATTGCCGGGCTTGAATCGGAGCTGAACGCGTTATCTGACGGCGGAAGTCTTCCGTTTTCCGAAGCGATACTTAAGCAGGCGAAAAAATATAACGGATACGCTCACACAATTATGAATTCAGCATACAGCGGTCCGATAAAAGGTTCATCTGTTACAATATATGACCTTATATCAAGCCGTCTTGCGGATCTGGCAGAGACTGCAGCAGGCATAGAGACAGCTGATAACAACAGGGATATACTTTTCCTGACATCACCGTTTATGATAGAATCCGCCGGCACACACGAGCTCACGGCAACCATAGAAAACAAAACAGGCTCCGCAATCAACGGTGTCCTTAAGCTTGAAAACCGCAGCGGTGCAACGGTATACGAATCCAATATAAGCATTGCCGCCGGCGCGGTCGTGCAAAAAACCATCAACGTTGATATCCCGACCTCCGATATGACCGGGCAGTATTTCTACCGTCTTAAGCTTATGAGCGGCAACACGCTTATATCCTCACACAGCATACTTGTTGACACTCAGATCGGACCTTATTCTGACAGCACGATAGAAAACAGTTATCAGGTCGAATCAACGCCCGCGGAGAATATATTTGTGGTTAACGGAAAGAAATATATCCTGCTCGATACTACCGATGATAAAAGCTCTCAGTTCTTTGTAATGGAGGAGAATGTTACAAAATCCGATTATTATGACGGTGACACATACGATATAAAATTCGACACGGAGGACAGCAATAATATTGCATACTACCTCAACAACAGATACACTGTTGATCCGGATATAAGAAGATATATCGATACGGAGCACGAATGGCTGACTGAAGCGGGCTCTGCGGACTCAAAATGTCCCACCGACTATATTGTAAAGTGTGGTCTGAGTCTGCTCTCCGTGCAGGAATGGAATGATTACGCCGGTAAATTCGGATATAAGCCGCAAAACCAAGGCATAACATGGTGGATGCGTACACCGGGCGCAAATATAAATACGGTAAGATATGTTTCTCATACAAGCGGAAAAAGCATCCATGCCATTCCAAGCAAAGATAAAAGAGGCATACGCCCGGTTTATTACCTTGATCGCGACTTTTTCAAAGAGGTGCAGCCGGACAGCTTAGGCAAAAACGTTGCGGACGCGATAGCGAATGTTTACAGTTCAAGTGAACTTATATGCTCAGGAACGTACACAAAATCGGATTTGATCAGGCTTGGCATATACGATGATGAGTATATTCTGTTCTCTGATGTATCTCTGACTCGTACCGGACAAAGCGGAGAAGCGCTAACCTCCTGCGGAGGTATGAAAGAGATCAGTCTGACACTTACACCTAATAAAATTGCGGATCACAAAGCTATATTGGCTTTGTTTGATGGCAGCGGAAGATTATTAACGTATGATATTAAGACACCAACAGATGTTATAACGCTCAAAATAACCCTTGACGCTCCCGCCCCCGAAAATGCGTTTGCCAAGTGCTTCTTCTGGAATCTGGATACTCTTGTAGCCGCAGACAAATGTATGATGATCGATTGATGATATATAAAAAAGTCATCCCTCCGGTTCAACCGGGGGAATGACTTTTTTCAGACTGTCGACAAATTGACCGGACCGCGCAGCGGTCTCTCTAAATAATTATTATAAATTCGAAAGCATGCATCATAAATAAACACACTGTTCCATCGAGAAACAGTGTGTTTATGCGCTTTTTGCGAAAACAAACTCTACCGTACCAACGTACGCCGACGAGTTTATTTTCGCAAAATCCAGCCTAATTTTCGACAGCCTGCCAGCGTGTAGATAGGTTTGTCTACACGCTGAAAAAAGTCATCACCCGATTTGTCCGGGGAATGACTTTTTTGCGGCTTTTCAGCTCTGCTCTTTTTCATCCGCTATCATATTCAGAAGATTTTGCTTTGCCCATTTACAATATTCTCCCCACTCGAAAGGCTCTATAAACGCATCGCTGTTCCCTTCTGTAAGCAGCTTGTACTTTTCAAGAGTTTTATTATGCTGCATATGATTACCGAGGAATATATCGACCGGCTCATCTTTGAGTCTGTCCATTGCAGCAATAAAATTATCGCGGCAGTCATACGACAGACCGTACTTATCGAGAAACTTGCGGCACATCGTATTTGTACCCATTCCCCCATGCAGTCCCACACGCATAGTACGTTTTCCGTCCGTTACATCAAAGAAATAAGACATGGCTCCGGGTGTGTGTCCCGGCGTTGCCTTTGCAGTTATCTCAGTATTGCCGAGCTTTATAATATCACCATCGTTTATGAGAACATCAGTTTCAAAGGTCTCGTTAAACTCCATACCAAGCTCTTTTGCATAGGTAAGATCAAGCTTGCCGTTAACATAGTCCTTGTCAGCCTCGCCCAAAAACGTCTTCGCGCCAGTAAGCTCGACCAACGCCCTTGTAGCGCCCATGTGATCTATGTGACCATGTGTATGAACGATATATTTCAGCCGGAGTGGATCCAGTCCGAGAAGATACATATTATGCAGCACAAGATAAAGCGAATGCTGATACCCCGAATCCAGCATGATATATCCGCTTCCGGTATCTATTATATGAGTTGATGCGGGCTCTGTTCCGACAAAATACAGGTTACCCCATATCCTGAACGGCTTAACATAGCCTGCCCACGGTAGTTTTGACATAACAGTGCCTCCCTATCATTTCACGCCGTTAACAATGTTTTTGGGGCTTCCGTCAAGGTAGCAGCTAAGATTTTCAAGTGAATAATCAACAAGTCTCTGACGGCACTCTATCGCTGCCCAGCTTATATGCGGTGTTATAAAGCAATTTTTGGCATGAAGAAGCGGATTGTCCGGCTTTATCGGCTCATCTCTTACCGCGTCCAGACCTGCCGCGTACACCTTGCCGCTGTTGAGCGCGTCCGCGAGTGCCTGTTCATCTACCAATGCACCGCGGCTGTTGTTGATGATTATTACCCCGTCCTTCATTTTAGATATGGCATCGCGGTTTATGATATTTTCAGTCTCTGGGAAAAGCGGACAATGTAATGCTATTACATCCGACTCCTTTAAAAGCGTGTCCAAATCCGTATATCTGCAATTTTCATTTATGAGAGACTCGTTTTTATAGCTGTCGTATGCCAGCACCTTCATACCAAATGCCAGCGCTGCCCTGTATGTGACCTGACCGATCCTTCCAAGACCAATAATGCCTATCGTCTTGTTCTCAAGCTCTATGGACGGATAATCCCAGAAGCACCAGTCATTTTCATCATTTTTCCGTCCCTTGCGAACCTCGCCGTCGTGGTATGCCACATGGTTCGTGATCTCAAGCAGTAGCGCCACAGCATGCTGACCTATTGCCTCCGTTCCGTATGACGGCACATTTGCAACCGGTATACCCAGCTCCGCCGCAGCATTCACGTCCACGGTATTATAGCCTGTGGCTATTACCGAAATGAATTTAAGATCAGGGCATTTTAAAAGCGTTTCCTTTGTGATTACCGTTTTATTTAAGAATATGACATCAGCGTCGCCTATGCGCTCCACCGCATCTGCCTCAACAGTCCTCTCATAGCGCGTTACACTGCCGAAACGTTCAAATCCGCTCCAATCCATTTCACCCGGATTTTCACGCGGGTGGTCAAGTATTACAATTTTCATGATATTATTCCTCCCGGTCATCATGGTATTTATTTGAGAAGGTCTAACCATTGCACCTCATCGGGTGTGAGATCTATATCAAGCGCTGCCGTGTTCTCTTCGATTTGATTTTTCGTCACGGGGCTTGAAAGGGCGTATACCTCGAACGGCTGGTTATATATCCATGCCATTGCGATCTGCGCCACACTTACACCCTTCTTTTCGGCAAGCTGTTCGCAGCGTCTGAGCCGTTCAAGGTTATTCTCACAGAAATATCCGAGCATACCGGGACCATCAAGCTTTTCTTTTGCCATCTCAGGCTCGCTGCTCTTAAACAGTCCTGCCATAAATCCGCGTGCAAGACCCGAATACGCAAACACAGGGATCTTGTTCTTTTCATACCATTCGCGCGCAAGTTTGTTTTCCGGTCCTGATATGGTTACACATCCGTCTGCAAATTTAGCGTCACCCACCCACGGGTCCGCAACCTGCTCGGCAAGCCCGAAATTTGGACTTGAAACCGAAAAAGGAATAAGGTTATGCTTTGCCGCATACTCGTTCGCCGCCTCAATGCGTTCATGCGTCCAGTTTGAACCGCCGAACACGGATATCTTACCCTCGTCATACAGACGGTTGAGCGTTTCAACTATAATGCCTACGGGAACAACATGGCTGTCACGGTGCAGCATATAAATGTCTATCTTATCTGTTTTTAATTTTTTCAGTGAATCGTGTGCATCTGACAGAATATCATAATCGGTAACTCTGTCCCGCCATTGGTTTGGATGCGCGCCCTTTGTTATAACAACGCATTTGTCCCGATTGCCTCGACTTTCCATCCACCTTCCCGTTATCTCCTCACCATAGTGCGCCGCGCAGTCAAAGGTGTTTATACCCGCAGCATATGCCATATCAAGCAGTTCAAAAGCCGCCGCTTCGTCCTGTTTCGCAGCATCCGGTGCGACTGCCGCGAAAAGCTTTGGCGTTGCCGTTCCAAATACAAGCCTTGATATATCCTTATCAAGTCCTTTGATCCTTCCGTATTTCATACGATAATCTCCTTTAATTTATTTTTTCAAGCACACTCATTTCCTCGTTATAGCCGCGCATAAAGAAATCCTTATCGCTGCCTGTCCACAAAACGTTACAACCCATATCACGATATTTTTGCGCAAGAACCTCATCATCACAGAATATTCCGCACGACTTGCCGTATGAATTGCTTATATCGAATATCTTTTGTATCGCGTTCATCATTTCAGGGCTTTTTATATTCTTAGGCGTACCCACCATTATAGATAAGTCATACGGACCTATCATTACGGCGCTTATATATTCGCCGTACACCTCAAGCATCTCCGGCAGTTTTTCGATACCCGCAGGTGACTCTATCTGCAGCATCAGAAACCGCGTCTTTTTAAAGTCATCGTATGCCTCACCCGGTCTGAACTGCGCGTGACCGCCGCTGCCCTTTCTGCCTTCCGGATAGAACAGGAGCGCATCTATTGCCGTCTTTATCTGCTCCAGTGTCTCTGTGCGCGGGATCATAATACCATCCGCGCCCATATCTATCGCCTTTGCGATGAGATGGTACATACTGTCCTGCGCGCGTAAAAACGACGGCAAGCCCATGAGTCTGCACACCTGCAAAAGCTCTATTGTATTCTGAATATCAAAAACTCCATGTTCAGCGTCAAACAGGATAAAATCAAGCGTATCACGATTCATTTGCTCCAATATGAGCGGACTTTTGAAAAGTATCATTGTTGTGCCTATCACTTTTTCTCTGTTTTTGAGCTTTTGTGCCAATCTGTTATACTTGTCCATTTTTATATGCCTCCGTATTTATACTGAAAACGTCTTAAAATCAAGCTTTCCCTGCCGAGCCGAATAATTGCAGTTTTTTCTTTATAGCTTCCTTTATCTCTTCAACTCTGTTATTACGCATATCCAGATAGCTCTGACCCATTTCGATGCTTTCTTTTGATGCGTGCTCACCCGCTATGCAAAGATCGGTAAAAATGTTGACCTTAGCTATACCGTTTGCGATCGTTTGTTTAAAATCATCATCTGAAAGGCCTGAGCCGCCATGAAGTACCAACGGGGTACTTACCACAGCTCTTATCTGTTTTAGCCGCTCTATATCAAGCTTCGGCTTTGTTTTGTACGCGCCGTGCGCTGTTCCTATCGCAACTGCCAATGCGTCCACTCCCGTAGCTTTTACGAACGCTACAGCCTCTTCCGGCGTGGTATACATATCCGCTGTTTCATTATCGCCTGTTGCCGCAACTCCGACATGACCTATCTCACCCTCAACCGTCGCGCCTCTGTAATGCGCCATATTCACCATGTTGCGGGTATCGCGGATATTTGCATCAGGATCACCCGCAGATCCGTCAAACATTATGCTTGTGAACCCCGCGTGAAGTGCCTCCACGCATCTATCCATAGTCAGCCCATGATCATAATGTACAACTACCGGCACCGATGCGCGTTTTGCGGCGTTTATAAGTCCGGGCGCTATCAGCTTAAGATCGCCGTATGGCAAGAGCACCTCGGCAGTGCCGATTATTATAGGTGAATTCATCTCCTCCGCTGCCGATATGGCAGCCTCGAGCATATCCGTATCAGTGGTATTAAATAAGCCTACGGCATAATGCTCCCGCTGCGCCTGTTTTAATACCCTGTTTAAATTAACAAGCATTTAAATTTACCTCCGTCCGATCATTTACACGAGAACACACTGATCGCGTGTTTCACATCTGCCTTCATTGCAATCAGCCCCGCAAGCTCAATATCATGAAAATATGTCATATCCGACAATTCCCTTACCGCCTTGCCGCCTGCCATAGCCATATATGTATAATAATTCACCTTGCGTATACCATTTTTGATAACGTGCCGGAAATCATCATCACTCACTCCGCTTCCGCCGTGCATAACGAGAGGAACAGACACAGCCTGTCTTATCTTATCAAGCCTGTCAAAGTCAAGCTTAGGTTCTTTTGCATATACTCCATGCGCGGCCCCGAATGCGCAAGCAAGAGCGTCTATTCCGGTTTTCTCCGCAAATTCGCGCGCTTCATCAGGCTCTGTATATATACTACCGTTATCTGTGCTTATGCGCTCCCTTGCGCCCATTGTACCTATCTCGCCTTCCACTGATATGCCCGCTTCATGCGCCCACTTAACAACAAGCGCGGTGTTTTTAAAATTCTCCGCCTCAGTAAGCTCCGAGCCGTCATACATTACGGATGTAAAGCCCAGCTTCATGCTTCGTTTAACATAATCAAGATCTGTGCCGTGGTCAAGGTGCAGGCATACCGGGATCTTTGCCCTCTCCGCCGCAAAAAGCATTATCGGCGCTATCTCTTCCATTTTGCATAATCCCATTTCCTCATGCAGCTGCGCATGTGTTATGATGACAGGCTGCTCAAGCTCTTCCGCAGCGTCTATCACCGCCTTCAGACTCGTATAGTTCGGAGTATTGAAAGAGCCTATCGCACTTTTGTTTTCCTCGGCTATCTTTAATATTTCCTTTAAATCAACCAACATGTTTATTGTCCTCCGTAAATTCAAATGTAACGCTGTATTCCCGTGTCTCTTCCGGTTTTATTATCTCAAGCATTCCGGTCTTTCTCATAACATCACGACCGTCCGGCAGACAATTTCCCGGCTCAAGACCAAGAACATATTCATATTCACCCATCATCTTCCACTCAGTGAAACATTTCAGCGCAGACGCATCGTATCGAATATTAAGCCCCTTGCCTATATCGGGATTGAATATTGATACCTTTGTCTTTCCGTTCATAGTGTGATAATAGCACTTTTCCTCATATCCTCGCTGTGGCGGTTCCATAATAAGACAATTTTCTATTCCTTCCGCTGCGTGTTCATTCCTCGGCTTTACCTCTGTTGAAGGTATTTTCAGAACAGCATTTTCCGAAAGCAAAGGATATCCCATGTTACAGTGATATAATATCTCAAACGGGGCTTCGTCATAACCGATATTTTTAACGCGGTCTTTGACTGTAAGCACATTTTTATGTATGCTGCATATATATTCTCTTTCAAGCAAGAGCTTATGAGAACACATTGCCGCATCTCTTATCATAAGCTTAATATGTATCACACCGCAGTCCGACCAATAAGCATAGCTCTCACAAGGTGTATTGGATATAGTTCCATGCAGCGGCAGCTCCACGCCATTATCCGTACAAGGCTTGCCAACGGCTGTAAGTCCGCAGGTCGTAAAAAATCCTGCTGTAAAAGATTTCAGAAAACCTTTACCCTTACCGTCATAGTATTGCGGAGACACATAACCGCATGGAGAAAAATAGCCAAAATTGTCTCCCTTGAAAGACAATCTCGATATATCCCCGCAGCGGTCAAGTGAAATAACAAATTGCAATCCCTCGTCATTTCTGACATTCAGTATCCTCATTCCGTCACCTTTTCCTCCTACAAGCCGCATTTCCTCAACACCATAAAGCTGAAGCGGCTGACCTATATATTTATTCATAGTTTGCCTCCTTTACAATTTTGCGTACAGGCGCATATATTCCTGTATATGCCCCATACAACTGTTTGTACTGTGCTGTTTTCTCTTTATCCGGAAGGAATGTATCACCCTCTTTTACAAATACCTTTTTTGCTGATATCAGATTCTTATATATCCCTATAGCCGTTGCCGCAAGCATACAGGTCCCGCATGCGCCGACCTCCTCCGCCGCAAGCGCGGTTATGGGACGGTTTAAAATATCAGCCTTTATTCCAAGCCACACACGGCTGCGCGCACCGCCTCCGGTTGCGTACAGTTTTTCCGGTCTTATGCCGAAACTTTCAAGCTGACTGAGGTTAAGGAGTATTTCGTAGGTTACTCCCTCCATAACAGCCTTATACACATCCGCTGCCGTATGCTCGAGCGTGAGTCCGATTATTGCCGCCTTTGAGCCGCTGTCCATATACGGTGTCGCAGCTCCGGCAAAATGCGGCATTATCAGTATACCCGTCGGGTCTTCCCCCGCGCTCTCATCAAGCTTTTTATAAGACTTGTCCTTACCAAAATTGTCGCGGAACCATTTTGCAGCTGCGCCTCCGGTGAATGAGAATGCATAGCATACATAGGTATTATCAAATACATATGGGACCGCACAGTAGCCCTTATCGTAAAACTCAGAGCTGTCGGGTATACCGTCAAAAACAGGTGTTATACATTCTACCGTTCCTGTTCCGTCCACTGCCTCGCCCGGTTCAAATACACCCGAGCCTATACACGCCGCCACCTGATCATGACAGCCGCTTACTATATGTATATCATATTCTATACCCAGCAATTTAGCAAGCTCCGGCTTTATTATCCCGGCAATCGTGCCTGTTCTGACAGGCTCAGACATAAGTGACACATCTATACCCGCCGCATCAAATATCTCCTTGCTCCAGCACTTTTTCCGTATATCGAGCCCCATTGTCCTTGCCGCCAAGGAATAGTCTATCTGCGCTGTTCCCGTCAGCATATATACGATATAGTCCTCCATGAGCATGATGCGCTGTATATTATTATATACCTGCGGCTTGTGCTTTTTTATCCACATTATTTTAGGTATACTGTACATACTGTTCGGCTTTACTCCTGCTATATCAATGATAGCCTTCTCACCGAGCTTTTCACACAATTCCTTTGTTTCCTCACCACCGCGCGGATCGGTATACAACATTGACGGCAAGAGCGGTCTGTCGTCCTCATCAAGCGCCGTAAAGGTCTCGCCAAAGGTCGTAACACCTATTGCCTTCAGCTCATATTTAGCCGCCGTATCGCGTAAGACGCCGCATACAGCGTCAAATATAAGCTCCGCGTCTATTTCATGCACGCCTCCATAGCGGTCAGCCTCATATTCCTTATATGAGTTATATATAAACTTTCCATTATCATCACAAACCGAGAGCTTGCATCCGGTCGTACCAACATCAAGTCCGCCTATATACATATATCAGCCCTCTATACTCACAACATCATATCCCAGATAGTATTTGAATGCTTCCTCAAGAATCGCCTTAACATGTCCGTTGGCAACTGTGGTATGATGCTTGAAGCCACCTCTTGCAAGACATATCAGCTTGTCCTGGAGTCCGTCTATCTTTGCAACTCCGCCGCAGCCGAAGAATGCCGGCTCTATATCGTCATCGGTAAACTCACCCTCACTGAAATAGATAGTTATCTTTCCGTCCTCGGTCTTGCAGTTTGAGAATGTCATCGGGAATGACGCTATCCGCCCCTCGTTCGTTCCCCAACCGCTGCCCGGATCGGTCTTATCGAACATCTTATGTGATGTTAGTGTTCCCTTCTCCTTCATAAGCGACTGCGCCGTCGAGCCGCAGTGGAACAGGATAACCTTATCCGGATCGTCACCGTAGTTATTGTTCCAGTCAAGACATGCCGCCGCGCCCTCGGTAGCAAGCGACAGCGCACGCATTGTGATCGCAGAACACATATCTATCTCGCATGACGCGGTTATGCCTCTGTCATTTAATTCACTTAAAAGAACGCACGGGCAAACTCTTAAATATGTCTCCATCTCGTTCCAGCATCTTAGAGCTATCGCGTCAAGATGATATTCCTCTATGTATTCATCTATAACTACGCTTATCTTTGAAAGCATAAGCTTTTTATCCTCCGGCACATTGGTGAAATCCGTATATGCCTCAAGTGCCTTTTTCTTTTCAAGGACTGCGTTGTCTGTATCACTCTTTGAGCGTACAAGCTCAAACAGCTCCGAAAGATCAAAGCTTTCAACATTGATCCCGTGCCGCTGCATGGTAAGCTCGTCAAAGCGGACCGTCTTGAATGCAGTAGTTCTCGCACCAATACAACCGATATTAAACCGCTTCATACCCTTGACCACGCGGCATACGCCCGCAAAGTCCTTCAAATTCTGCTTAAACTCCTCTGAGAGCGGATGTACCACATGCGGTTTCATAATCGTATACGGTACACGGTACTGCTCAAACACATCAGTAACCGAGAACTTTCCGCAGTACGCATCACGCCGGCGCGCAAAGTCCATTTTGCCGATCTCGTCCGGATATGCCTGCATAAGTATCGGCACACCCGCATCCTGCAACGCTGTGATCGCTCCGTTCTCATCAACGAATATCGGCATACACAGTATAACTCCGTCATATTCACCCTCATGTTCTTTGAGCCATGCCGCATATACCCTGCCCTCATCGCGTGTTTCAACAGCTCCGTAGCGGGTTGCGTTTTTGTCCGGCATGATGTAGTCATATCCGGCTTCTGTCACCGCCTTGACCATATCATCGCGCGCTCCTTCTATAAGCTCTGCCGGCATAAACCCGCGGTTGCCAAAATATAAAGCAAATGTTTGTTTTTTCATTGCCAAATCCTCCAATTCCATTTTTATATCTTGATTTTATCAGAAACTGTGATATAATTATATATAATAACATACCAAAAAACTGTAAATTCGTACCGAGGTGAAATTTTTATGGCACTTTTATTTCATGATAAGGATCTAATTGAGCTTATGGAGGACTTTTATATTCTTACAGGAATAAGAATCGCTTTATATGACAAGGACTGTAATCGGCTCATCTCCTATCCCAATAACAAAGAAACATTTTGTCTATGTATGAGAAAAAACGCCGAATTTGATAAAAAATGCAAAATCAGCGATAAAAATTCATTAGAAAAATGCAGAGCCCAAAAAAAACTATACATATACAAATGCCATTCCGGACTTACAGAAGCCGTTGCTCCAATAATTGAAAATGACAATGTAATAGGCTATATGATGTTTGGTCAGGTCTTAGGGAATAAGGATAAGAATGAATCGCAAATTAAACTCGAGGAGTTATGTAGAGAATACCATATGTCTGAGAATGTATATGAAAAAATCAAAAAAATAAAATATCGAAGTGACCGGCAGATACGCGCCGCTGCAAATATACTTGATGCCTTAACAGAATATATCCATTTAAAGGGAATGGTTCAACTTTCCGGAAAGCGGCTTATTGAGCCAATAGAAAGTTATATTGATGAGCACATAAGTGAGTCTTTATCGGTAGAACGACTCTGCCGTGAGTTCAGTATCAGCCGCACAAAGCTGTATAAGCTTATGAGCGAGTATCAGAACGGTGGCATCGCATCCTTTATCCGCCGACGCAGGCTTGAAGTATCCCGTCAGCTTATAAAAAACACTGATATGTCAGTCGCCGAGGTAGCAGACGCTGTTGGCTTTTCAGATTATAACTATTTTCTCCGCTGCTTCAAAAAAGAATATGGCATGTCCACAAAAAAATACCTTAAGTCTTTAAAAAATGCTCAACAAGTATGAATACATATATGTACATCAACAATATCCTACCAATATTTACAAGTGCTGATTGTTAAAGATGGCTTCGTGAGAAGGAGTGCTATCGCAAGTACACAAGCAATAATAGTTCCTATCCCCTCTCTTTCGCAGGCTCTTTTCCTCCGGTGTCCAGAGATTATCTCATACCTTCCGTCCTCTGCTGTCCTTACAATTATCGGCACAAGTACGCCTACTATTCTGATACTCTCGCATAACTCGTCCATAGCCTCGTCGTCAAGCACCTTATATGGATGGTCTGAAAAATCGACCAGCTTATCAATACTTATCATTACAATATTGCCTTCCATAATATATCACCCATCGTGACATATTACCGTATAATTGAGATGTTATCAATCGGCTAAAAGGTAGAATATATAGGGAAATAAAAGGAATAGGTTTGTGCATATTAATGAATAGGCAATGCATCTGCTTGACGACTATTCGACAACGTTTTTATACAATTAATCAAAACCATATTTTAGTGAATTTCAGGGGGTACCAACAATTAATCGAAATTATTTCAAGGGGGGGACTACCATTAATCGAAATTATTATAGGGGGGACCCCTGCTGCGGTCATTGCTTTAAAAATGGGCTGTTTTTAGCTGCAAAAAATTTGCCCGAATACGCCAAAACCGCAGCACTGCTGCGGTTTTGCATTGTATCAAATTCGTGATACGATTATGGTACGCCCGGCGGGACTCAAACCTACAATAATAGCAATACATGTCATAGCATCATTATGTTACTATTAAACTTTTACTCATTAAAATTTGCAATATTCCTTATATCAACATTAATCAGTGCAGTTTCATCTATTCCCCTAACATAACAGATGAATAATGATATTTTATCTTGTAACATAATCTTATTTCTTATATAATTATTTCCCATAGATGTATGTCTAAATAATACGAGAGGGATTAACACCATGAAAAATCTATCTATATTAATACAAAAATATATTTCCTATTGTCAATTTCAAAAAGGACTGAACTCAAAAACAACAAAAGCTTACAATATTGATCTAAATCAATACGAAACATTCTGTTTGCCGCATTGTTTCTATGAAAAAGACATCATATGCAGTTTTATCGAAAGTATTCGCCCGCAGTACAAGCCCAAAACAATAAAACGCAAAGTCGCCACACTAAAGGCTTTTTTTGAATACCTGTCATATGAAGAACTGATTGCAGAAAACCCCTTTAATAGAATAAATCTTAAGATGCGTGAGCCTGTAGTTCTGCCTAAGGTAATCCCTGAAAAAATGTTAGTGAAAATATTAAATGCGGCTTACAAAGAGCTGAACAGTGCAAAAACAGGCTACTCTATAAAATGCAGTCTGCGCGATGTTGCTGTATTAGAATTATTATTTGCTACCGGACTTCGAGTATCTGAGCTGTGTAATTTGAAATCAGATGATGTCAACCTATCAGACAATTTTATAAAAGTATTCGGCAAGGGAGCAAAAGAGCGGATTATACAAATATGTACTCCGGATGTTCTATCTGCGCTCAAACACTACAACAAGGAATTTGAATCAGAAATAAACTCCAGCGGATACTTTTTTGTAAACCGCCTTTCCAATCGTCTGTCCGAGCAGTCAGTACGGTTTATGATAAACAAATATGCCGATACGATTAAAAACTGCATGCATATAACTCCGCATATGTTTCGCCATACATTTGCGACCATGCTGCTTGAAGCTGATGTCGATATACGCTATATTCAGTCCATTTTAGGACACAGCTCCATCCGCACTACAGAGATATACACCCATGTTTCCGCCTCCAAGCAAAAGCAGATTCTACAGCGGAAACATCCCCGAAAGAAGCTGAATATCAATAAAGGATAATTACAAATTATC
>JAFRDB010000069.1 GCA_017404065.1 Clostridia bacterium | reverse complement strand
CTCTTGCGGCTTTCTCTCGGCTGATGCTGTTCATTTCAACCTCAACCCCGATGGTCTGGTTTTTCATTCCTGCGATTTGGTTTGCTATTCTTTCTGTCATGGTTTTAATCTCCTTTTCTTTAGGCTTTCCTTGCCCTTTTGTTGTGTCCATATTACCTCTAAAAGGAGATTATATCAATACCATTAGTACACAATATATAGTGTAAATTACCGTGTTATATACACAATTATATACACTATGTAGTTGTGTGCTTTATTCGTCAGTTTCATCGCTGCATACGGTCTTGCCCGCCATTATTTTTGTATATACACTTATGTACCTTTCTCGCTCCGAGCCTTCCGAATTGCATATAGCTTCAAAGAAATGCTTACGGGCTTCTTCACGCGATTCCCACTTTTCTGTTTTGCCATAACAAATCGTGGTTACAGTATCGGTCTTGCCCGGTCTGCCGTAGCGGAACGCGCTGCTGCCGGACAGGTTTTTGAGAAGCTCTTTTCGGAGAGCCTTATGCTCCGCTCCCGATAAACCTATTCGGTTCAGGAACGTCCGCATAGTAAATTTCTCGTTTTCTACAGCTTTATTTACCGTATTGACACGCTTCGCATTCTCTGCCAGTTTGAATAATGCTGTGAAAAATGTTTTATATATTTCCTTCTGCTCTTCGGAAAGATTATGATCAAACCAATCGAACCACAAGAATCCGTCCTGCGCCTCAACCGCAAGCAGCGATGTGGTTCCCACAGCCTTTCGGAATAGCTCGCACTTATTTGCAATTACCGATTTGAGGTTGTTCATCGTATCCTCTGTTAGAGGTCTGTCGGTTATCTCCGACAGCTCCAAACCAAAACTGTAGCCCTGCCGTTCTGTATATGCTTCAGTAGCTTCCGTTGCTTCCGTTGCTTCCGTCGCTTCCGGCTCATAGTCTCTTTCAAGCAGCGCTTCAATAAGCAGCTCTACCTCCTCACTGTCTGCATTGTCGCAAATTTCAAGGTTTCCGTCCTTTGTAACGGTGTACCAATCACCTATTTTATACGAAAACGATGGTGCGCCCATATAGATCGGCGGGATTTCTAATATTTCGCTTATAGCCTTTACAAAATCCTTTCTTGCCTTGCCTGTTAAATTGTACTTGAATTCCATTACGGTAATCCTCCTTTTCTCTGATTGTGAGCACATATTACCGTACTTCCCGTGATTTATCAAGTATGTATACTACACAAGATTTTAAGATCATATTTGTGTACAATGGAGCGTGTTTTTACCCTTACCCATAGTATCGCATATATTCAATAATATTGAAATGCAGCTACGGTTGACTGCGGTTATATGCCGCGGTATGTACCGTATCAAAAAACCGCCCTCGAACACCGGGGACGGCTTCTGCATTATTCGGGATATAGGTCTTCATCTGTTATCGGGATTTCGCCATTTTCTTTTTCATACCGTACTATTTCTTTTTTTATGAGGTATTCTATCATATTAGCCATAGACCGCGATTCCGCTTCAGCGATCTTTTTGATCTTTGCATGATTTAATGCGTCCATCCTCATTGTGAATTGCGTCCTTAAGTTGGGCATATCACCAGCTCCTTCCTATATTGGTATATCACTATGATACCACATTGATTTAATTTTGTATGGTATCTACTTGACACCACATCGGTATTATGCTATAATTTTTTTCAGAAAGAAGTGATTTTATGAAGCTATTAATAGCAGGCTCAAGGAGCATTACCGATTTTGATCTTGCACCGTATATCCCGGAGGATGTTGACCTTATACTTACCGGCGGAGCAAACGGCGTGGATACACTTGCCGAAGCATACGCTGATAAGCACCGCATTTCAAAGCTCATCATGCGGCCGCAGTATAAGCTGTACCATAGAGGCGCACCGCTGAAGCGGAACGACCGTATGGTCGAGTTATGCGATAAAGTGCTTGTAATTTGGGACGGAGCATCACACGGCACGAAACATACTATAGATTATGCAAACAAACTCGGCAAACCTGTGGAGGTTATAACGGCAGCTCCGGAATAAGTACAAGTCAGGCATCCGTCATATTTTATAAATTCAATAATATGGAAATGCGGCTACAGTTGTCTGCGGTTATCTCGCTTTGTTTTCCTCTATCCTATTTACTGCTATTTCAATATATTCCGGATTAAGCTCTATGCCTACATAATTACGATTATACCTCACCGCTACAACAGCCGTTGTTCCGCTGCCCATAAACGGATCGAGAACTATTCCCTCTTTGGGACATCCCGCCAATATACAGGGTTCAATCAATGCTTCGGGATATGTTGCAAAATGAGCCGATTTAGTTTTTTTCATGTTCACAAACCATACGTCACGTCTATTACGCTTCCCGTCACGGTTATATCTGCCGGGCATTCCCGATGCGGGTTCTCGTATCGCGTCACAATCAAAATAGTATTTCCGTGATTTACTGAATAGAAATACATATTCATGAGATTTTGTGCAGCGGTCACGCTTCTGCTCCGGCATGGGGTTTCCTTTTGCCCATATAATGTCCTGCCGCAGATACCAGCCGTTCTCACGCAGCGCAAACGCTGTCATCCACGGTATGCCTATCATATCCTTCGGCTTATATCCCGGCAGCTTTGAGAGCAGCGATCTTTTCTGCTTCGGCATATACAGACATCCCTTGTTTGAACGCTGTACACTATTCAGCTCTTTCGCGCCGGCTGCCTGATTGCTTCCTGCATAGCTGTCACCGATAACAAGCCACAGCGTTCCGTCCTTTTTAAGAACGCGCTTGACCTCGGAAAATATATCAGTCAGCCTCTGCACATATTCCTCAGGTGTATTTTCTCTGCCTATCTGCCCGCTTATGCCGTAGTCGCGCAGACCGTAATACGGAGGAGATGTGACGCAGCAGTTCACGCTTTCGTTTTGAAATCCCTTGAGCACATCAAGCGCGTCACCACAGTATATTTTGTTATATTCTATATTCAAAACAATCCCCACTCGGCAAATTTCTCAAATCCGCCAACGGAGCGGATATATTCACGCGCCGTTTTCACTATATCGGAATACGGTATCCCGTCAATGGTATCATCCCCTATAGCGCAGCATAGCTCAACAGGCTTACCCGTTTCCTGTGCTTTCAGGAAAGCGTAAATGTTTACGCTTACATCCGCTTTTGATATGTCTTTGCCATGCAATCCGCCGCCTGTGACGCTGTCTGCCATATCCGAGCCGAGCTTGCGGTTTGTTGCTCCGGTATCGACATCCGTGCCGCCTGTCCAGTCACCGAGTGGGTTTATTTCAGCATTCGGGTACATTGCCTTCAGCTCTTCCCTGTCAGCATTGCTCTGACATATGATGAGCCGGCTACATTCAAGTATGTACTTTCCATCATAGGGATACTTCTCATAAATATTGCGGGCTATATTTGACAACACCTTCTGTTCCAATGTAAGCGGCATACCCTTGAATATGCCGTTATCGCCGCAGCGGAAACCATGCTCCTGATTTGCCGTCAAATGCTTGTCCTGCGGTACTATCATTATATCCGGCGATACATTCCCGGCGATGCGTCTGACCGCAGAGGTTATTTCCCTCGTATCAAGATCCGCTGTGGTCTCTATTACCACATGGCATACGCCATGACCGATAAGTACCTCTACCGCTATTTTCGGATTTTGCTCAGTTCTATATGCTATGTCCACTATCGCGCCCGCTATCCTATCCGCCACTTTGTCCGGGTGCTTGGGATTTACTTTTTCTATCATATTTTTTTATCTCCTTTTCCACTAACACAAACATACTGTTTTGAATCTGCTTGTTCAACAGCATTTCCTATGCGCTCATATATCAGAGGTTCATATTCCTTTTGCAGTTCTATGCCAATATAATCCCGTCCCTCCTGCAAAGCTACCAAAGCGGTAGTACCACTTCCAAGGAACGGGTCAAGAACAATCCCGCGTGCCCTTGAACCTGCCTTTATGCATGGACGAATCAGCTCCGGCGGATATGCTGCGTAATGCCCCTTTGAATATGAGTGGGTGTTAATATGCCATACATCACGCTTGTTTCTGCCACTCGGTTTTACAAACCGTGTCCCCATTTTATTCGTTTGCGGAAGTCCAGCATAGTTTCCGCTGTTGTTTACACCTTTTCCATGCCAACCGTACTGTGCCCGTTTCAGGCTTGATTCTGCCACCGGTTCCTTTATGGCTTCAGCGTCATAATAATACTTCTGTGATTTTGCAAGCATGAAAATATATTCATGGGATTTTGTACACCTGTCTTTTACACTTTCGGGAAACACATTTCCCGATTTATCCCATATAATATCAGAGCGCAGATACCAGCCGTCATCACGAAGCGACAGCGCTAAAAGCCACGGTATACCGATCAGGTCCTTGCTCTTACAGTTTGTAGCTGTTGTTTTTATAAGTGTTCCGGTGTGCGAACCGGTGTTACTTACTTGTTTTTTGTTATTCAAAAGACCAGTTTTTCCACTTTTGTTTCTGCCTTTGCCACTCCCTGCATAGCTGTCCGCAATAACTATCCAAAGTGTTCCGTCATCCTTCAGAACCCGCTTTACCTCATGAAAAATATCCACAAGCCGCTTGATATATTCTTCCGGAGTTTTTTCCGTACCCACCTGACATTCAATTCCGTAATCACGAAGATTGTAGTACGGCGGCGAGGTTACACACATATCTGCAGCGCATTCCGGCAGTCGTTTTAACGCTGATAGCGCATCGTCAAATATCACTTGTGCCATAGTGTGTCCTCTACGAATTCGGCAGCTCTTCTTCAGCCCCATGTATATCTTTAAAGTCTATAGTCCGGTTATCCCTGATGACTTTGACTTCATCAGATGTACCGACAATGCTGATATACCTCATCACGGCCACATCCACAAACTTCGGCTCAAGCTCTATGCCAAAGCAGACACGGTTAAGCTGCTCACACGCGATAAGCGTTGATGCCGAGCCGAGGAAGCCGTCAAGAACAAGTCCGTTTGACGCGGTACATTGCTCTATGAGATATGCTATCAGCGGCACCGGCTTTGAGGACGGGTGTCCGTGTCCATCATCTTTGGAGCTTTTTATACGGTCAAATTCAAATACCGTTTTTTGCTTCTGATCACCGTACCATTTATGCTTGCCATCCTTGCGCCAGCCCCATAATATGGGTTCGTGGATATATTTCCAATCGGTGCGTGTAAGAACGAGCCTGTCCTTTTTCCAGACCAGTCCCGCGCCCACCTTGAAACCTGCATCCTCAAATGCGTCATGGAATATGCGGCCTTTTGCGGTTGCATAAAATACATATATTGATGCATCCTGTGCCATACTCTCACGGAAACAATTAAACGCCTTCATCAAAAAATCGTATGCGTCTTTATCGTTAAGGTCATCGTTTGTTATCCTGCCGGAATTGCTTTCAAGCTTGACCATATACGGCGGATCTGTGCAAACAAGATTAACTTTTTTATCTCCGAGCAGCTGTGTGTATGTATCAGCGGCGGTCGAGTCACCGCAGATAACGGTATGACGTCCGAGATGCCAGATATCACCCGGCTTTGAAAAGCACGGTTTTTCAAGCTCAGCATCGACATCAAAATTATCCTCCTTTGCTTCGCCCTCTTGTGTCTTGGCAAGCAGCTCGTTTAATGCGTCCTCCGTAAACGCCGACATTTCAAGCTCTATATCGCCGCTGTCCTTTATGTCCATGAGGATATCCGCTGACAGCTTCATATCAAGCTCCGAGAATTCCTGTATCTTATTATCCGCCATGAGGTCGGCATACTCGGATGCCTCGCTCTCATAATCCTGAAAATCTACCGGCACCTGTGCCGCCTTCAGTTCCTTTGCCGCAAGCAGTCTGCCGTGTCCCTTTACGACAAACCCGGAGCGGTTACTCACCACTATCGGATGCCGCCAGCCCTGACGCTTGATTATTTTTGCAAGCGCGGCTATCTGCTCCTTCGGATGCATGTTCGGGTTTCTCGGATTACCTACAAGCTCGTCCGTATCAACTATTCTGTCATGCGCACAGAATACCGCTATGCCATCTGCCGTTGCCTTTGGTTCAACGTGTTCGATCATTTTGCTTACCTCCAAATCTTGATTTTATATAGCACTCGTGAGAGCAGTACTTTCTATTTGCACTTTGGCTACTCGTAAATTTCCTGCCGCATCCGGCACAGACCGTTTCCGTGCCGAAGTTATGGCTGCTGAAATTATCATTCCACCAGTCCAAGCGGCATTTATCGGAGCAGAACCTTTTAGGTCTGCCCCGTTTTGGTTGTTCTATTGCTTTGCCGCAGTTAGGACATATACTTCCGTCTGCTATCATGTCATCATGATTAAGCTTTGCCGCATCCGCATACCCGGCAAGGTTATTATTCTTACAAAACTTACGAACCGTATCCCTGCTCACATCAAGCTTTGCAGCGATAACCTTATAGCCCATACCCTTGCGGCGCATATCAATTATTTTTATTTGCTCTGCTTCTGTCATAAAGTCAACTCCTAAACCCTAAAAAAGCATTAAAAACATCAAAAAAAACATTAAAAAACGTTATTTTTTTGATATTTCTTGTTTAAACAAAAAGAGTGCTCCAAATCCGCATTACAGCTTGATTTTCGGCACTTTTATATTATGTTTATATTCGATACTGTTAATCAAAATCCCACACGTTGGAAACGCAGCTGCTATCTATATTTTCAGATATTTTCCCTGTCGCCTTTTAGGTCCCCCTCGTTTAATTCTGCGAAAATTTACACGAAGGGGAGCGGCGGTTTCCGTAAATCCCATTTTTTAAGATTTATCGCCCCCATCCGACAGCGTTCTCCCATAAATCTGTCGAATATTTGCCGTTTCGGGATTACTACGATTAAACGTAACTATATGTCGGCAAACTGTCCTCACGCCCTGTCTTTTTATCGTGGCACGGTTTGCACAGGCTCTGCCAGTTACTTCTGTCCCAGAACAAGTCCTTGTTCCCACGGTGCGGCTTGAAATGATCCACCACGGTTGCCTGCGTGTATCTTCCCTGCCTCAAGCACTCCGTGCATAACGGATGCTCACGAAGGTATGCTCTGCTCGCCTTATGCCATGCGGAGGTGTATCCTCGTTTACTTGCAGGGCGTGTGTATTCGGGATGCAGCGCTTTATGGTTGTCACAATACTTCTGCCCGTATTCCACAAGCACACCGCAGCCGGGATGCTTGCACGGTATTTTCGGTCTGTACGGCATACCCTTTCCTCCCATGCAAAAAGGACGCTCCGCATTGGAACGCCCCTTAAAGTTCAATTGTTTATGTTCGATTAACCCCAATTCGCTTGAAGATGTCTATTGTTTTCCATACAATCCTTCAGGTAAAGATTGATCAGTGTCTGATACGGTATTCCGCTTGTCTGTGCTTCAGCTTTAAAATACTCAACTGCTTCTATATCAAGATTAATCGTAACCTGCTGCTTTTGCCTTTTTAAATACGGATTTTTAATTCCTTTTGAAAAATCATATTCCTGTCTCATATCTTTCACCTCACATAAATTCATAATACTGGTTAGTTTCTGTCTTGGTTGCTTTCCTTGCTGAAATGATCCTTATCACTGTTTCAGACTGCCGATAGCAATGACATACAACCAACAGATTTGGCTTGTTACTCATTCCCAAAATAACAAACCTTTCTTCATCTTGCGAATGCTCCGGGTCATCAATAACTAACGCATTAACATCATAAAACACTGTTTTGGCTTCATCAAAATCCACATTGTGCTTTTTCTTGTTAATTTGATTTTTATTGTCATCCCATTCAAATTTTAAATCCATACATATTTCCTCGCTTTTGTTTATAATTATATTATAATTATAAAATAATTATTTGTCAAGAGAATATTTAAAATAGTTTAAAACTTCTTGTTCTGTGATGTGAAACTTATATTTTAAGGGTGCTCCGCACCGGAACGTCCTTCTCTATTCTTGTCTCCCGATTATACTATATCACATTTAAAGGGGTGACATCAAGGTGACATGGGGTGACATTTTTCAAATTTTAAAATTTTTTTCAAATTCATCTAACCCCAACTTGTGTAATCGTATTGCATGACGCCTTGTAATGTTAACGTCAGCCGCTATGTAGTTCCATGTTTTCATTTCGGCATACTTCAGCCATAATATCCTTTTTAACCTCTCATCCGATAGCCTATCAAGCTGCTCCCACACTTCCGCCTTGAGATCAACGAGCCTGTCAATATCCTCGTTTATTTCCCTATCGAGGTCTATTATCTTTGCCATAATATTTTCAAAAGGATTTAGTATCCTCGAATGCTGTACCACCTCCTCCTCGTATGCCGGTGTAGTATTCATTACAATATCCCTTAGTGTAACAAGCCTCTGCTGCTTCCTGCTTATCTCCTTATCCAAAGTAATCAACTGCTCCAAATATTCCTTTGCCGTCATAACACAACCTCCTCTATCCTTGCCTTCACAGCATCCATCAGCGCTGCTTGTCCTATATCCTTATCCCTTAACGCCCGCATCACATTTTCATCTACCGTACCTTTGGTGATGATATGATGTATAATAACCGTGTTTTTCTGTCCCTGCCGGTAAAGTCTCGCGTTAGCCTGCTGGTACAGTTCAAGGCTCCATGTCAGCCCAAACCATATTATCGTGCTACCTCCGCTTTGGAGGTTCAGCCCATGACCGCAGCTTGCCGGATGCGCCAAGCCTATGGTTATATTCCCGGCATTCCAGTCGGATATATCTTTCTCAGTCCTTATCTCCCTTGCCGTAAACCGATCCATGATCCTGTCGCGGTCGTGCTTATAGCTGTAATATATAAGCACCGGCTTGCCGTTTGCAGCCTCTATCAGATCCTCCAGCGCATCAAGCTTCCGGCGGTGTATGTTCCTGACATTTCCGTTCTCATCATAAGCCGCGCCGTTTGCGATCTGCAGGAGCTTGTTAGAGAGTGCCGCCGCATTTACCGCATCAATATCGCCATCAGCAAACGGCAGAAGCATCTCTCGCTCAAGCGTCTTATACATCTCCCGCTCCTTTTCATTCATCTCAACCGTCACAACATTATCCACCCGCTCCGGCATCTTCAGATGATCCGCAGCCTTCATGGAAATACATATATCCGAGAGCTTGGCATATATCCTCTCCTCACTGTCCGGCAGAGGCTTGTACGAATATATCACCATACCGTTCCGCTTATCGGGTTTGAAATACTCATATCGGTACCGCGATATGTATCTGCTGAGCCGCTCTCCCATATCAAGTATATTTATCTCAGCCCACAAGTTCATCAACCCGTTAGGCGCGGGTGTGCCGGTAAGCCCCACTATCCGTTTCACCTTCGGCCGCACCTTTCGTAATGCCTTGAACCGTTTGCTTTGGTGTGATTTAAATGAACTCAGCTCATCTATAACTACCATGTCGAAGTTAAAATCATAATTATTAACAAGCCATTCAACATTCTCGCGGTTTATGATATATACATCCGCATCCGCTTTCAGAGCCTGTTCCCTATCATCAGCACTACCTATCACCCTCGAAAGCCGAAGCCTTTTCAAATGCTCCCACTTCTCTGCTTCGCCTGTCCATGTAGTCATAGCTACACGAAGCGGGGCTATTATTAAAACCTTCCCTACCTCGAACCTGTCGTATATCAATTCCTCTATCGCCGTTAGTGTCGTTATCGTCTTCCCAAGTCCGCATTCCAGAAATAGAGCGGATACGGGGTGATCTAATATAAACTCAACACCGTATTTCTGATACCCGTGCAGGTCAGCTCTTGTTAATCTCATCTATCACACCTTCTATCTGCTCAATCCCATCAATGCAATATACCTTAAACCCTAATGCTTCCAATTGCCCTTTACGCTTTATCTGTATGAGCCTCATTTTCTCACCCGGCGCTTTAAGCTCCGCAAACGCGATCTTTGCACCCGGCATCAGCAACAACCGGTCAGGTACACCAACAATGCCCGGTGATACAAATTTCAATGCCAGACCGCCTTTGTTTTTTACTGCAGCTATGAGCTTTTTCTCGATTTCCCTCTCACGCATTATCCTTTTTCCCCGTGTTCCGTATTCCGTTCTCACGCACGCGCGCGTATACACATACACGCGTTTACATTTTTTAATATACTAATATATAGTCTATATGACTTTTATAGTAACAACGGAACACTACCGTCGTTTCATTAAGCTTTATGCCGTTTTCCGAATGTTCCGAACCTTCGTTTTCATCGGAACATTTCATATACATCGGAACACTTAAAGACGCTCGTATCCCGCGGCGGCTCCGTATATTCCGAACCTGCTCTTTTTCTCCATTTTTCGCCAGCCTTCCATCTTCGCCATGATAGTAGATATAGCGTTTGCGTCTATACGTTTAAGGTCGGCTTTCGCCTTACCAAAACATTCACACCATATCTCCATGTTGCAGACCTTCTGACGCTTTACTGTGCCTTTCACCTGCATATCCCCAAACTCACTGCCGTTAAGGAAGTTTCTCCGCTCGTATACGGACATTTCGTTCCAGTTCTCCGGCAGCAGCGTTTCGAGATACTCGCGTACCATGCCTTCGCGCTCATCAGTCTCCATCGCCTCACGCTGCAAGCTCCTTGCAAACGCTTCAGTCTCGTCGTCGAGGATAAGCGGCTCGTTCTGCTTGTAATACACAAGCGTCTCAGCCCAGATCTGGTCTATCTCGCGCTTTGTAAGCTCCCATGACTTCTTTTCAGAGTTACCCGTTACATTTACCGGGAAGAAGCGGCGGTTGCCTGTGGTATCACGCAGATACCCATGCTCCGCGTTTGTCGTGCCTATGAAGATACACTGCCTAAGATGCGGCGTTGCGCGGCGGCCGAAGGATGCGCGGAATACATCGTTCTGACGCGATATGAAGCCGCGCAGGGTTTCTATCTCCGTTTTCTTAAGTCCCGCAAGCTCGCCTATCTCCAGTATCCAGAACCCTTGCAGCTTCTCCGCTGCTGTCTTGTCCTTGGTATCCGACAAAAGCAATGAATCGTTGAACCATTCGCCGCACAGCTTTGAGATTATGGTGCTCTTGCCTATACCCTGCGGTCCCGATAATACGAGCATGGTATCAAACTTTATCCCCGGCGTCATAACACGCGCTACCGCACCGCATAAGGTCTTGCGCATAACGGCTCTTGTGTATTTGTTATCCTCCGCGCCGAGGTAGTCGATAAGAAGCGTATCCACTCGCGGGGTTTTGTCCCATTCGGGCAAGCCCGCAAGGTAATCCCTTATAGGATGGAACGAGCGGTCGTCTACCACCTTTGCCAATGCAACATCGTAGTTCACTCTTGTGAACTTACCGTAGCTGTAGGTCAGGTAGGTTATGAGCTGCGCGTCATCCGCGTCACGCCAATACTTTGACGGGTGCTGCCACGGCACCTTACCCTTTATCTCGATACAGTCCGAGAGCTGATTGAACACTATCCCCTTAAGCTTCGGATCGTTCTGAAGGATGATGGTAAGGTTCTGTATCGTGTTGGCTATATCACCGTTCTTAGTGAAATTAAGCATATGCCGCCATTCGTTATCGGTATCGTCCGTTACATTGTCAAACTCCGTATTTACCGCGCTCTGCTTATCCTCAAGCGCCTGTGTTTTTACTCTCCCGTCGTTTTGTGCAAAGTCCAGCATCGCCTGAAACGATTTTGACTTTTCGCTGTCGGTCTCGTCCTTGTCAAGGTAGCCGAACTTGTGTATCCGTACAAGATCAAACGCATTGCACAGTCTGTCGCAGGCAGGATCGGTAGCGTGGTGCGAGTATGCGTATTTATCATCATATACCACCACACCAGCAACCGAGTCGGCAGGGATATAGTCATAACGTCCCGGAAGGCTGCTCGGTGTATATACGTCCGAGAGGAAAGTGTCTATAACATCCGGTATCGGGTACGCGCGGCAGAACGCGCCGACGATCCCGCTCTTCTCAAGCGGGTCCGCCTGCTTCTTTATGGCGTGTGATACTATCTTCTTCTGTCTTGACGATACCGGGTATTCGGAGGTATCGTGCCAGTCCTTATACCGTGACAGTGTTGCGTCAGCGTCCAATTCTGTACCGTCACGGATCCTGAAAACGAACTCACCGTCCGACGATGTAGACGGCCAGTACATAAGCCGATGCGGCTGGTAGGTCGTATCATCGAACTGTTCTATCCCTATATCCGCGGCTATCCGTCTTGCTATGGCAATATACTCGTCAGGCGTAACGGTGCGTGATAGAGGTATAACAAGCCTCAGTCTTGGCTTTTCCGGTGTGTGCTTATGCGTTGAGTACATGAGGCATCTGAAATCAAAGAACAGCTCTATCTGCTCCCACAGATCGTCGTCGGCATAGTCGGCATCGAGCGTAAGCATACACCTGTTTATTATACAGTCCTTCTTGCGTATCCCGTTACGCAGCTCACCTCCGACAAAGCCGCCCACATCCTTGATATTATCCTGCTGCCGTTTCGGGAGCTTACGGTATTCCTCTACAGTTTCCGCTGTGCGTATCGTATCTCTGCATCGTGCCGCGAACTCGTCCCATGACAGCTCGCGTATCTTCCATGCCCGTGATGTTCTGCTGTTGCCTACTGATATCTTCACGGTTCGGACACCTCCTTACAATCAGAGCTGAAATACCGTATCGGCATATTCCTGTCCTTTGCTGTTTCGATCTCGTTCTGCATCCCTTCGGATATCCTGTCACCGAACACCCACAGCTCCTTACAGCGTCTGAGCATATGTATACCGTAAAGCATTCCTATCCTTCGTTCCGATTCTATGTTATCGTTAAGAAACTGAGTAAAATATATGTGAGGGCAGAACGGTAGCTTGTTCTGCCTTATCACAAACCGGCAATAGTCCTTCGCCCGCTGTATGTTCCCTTCAACATCGCCTCTTAGTGGTGATGCTATGTATACCCACGGCACAAATACATCTCCGGTACTCTTGTTTTTACGCATATTCATATATGCGGTCGCAAAGGTGGGATCGGGATAATGCTCCTCATTTCTGCGCATATACATTCCTCCCGGAATACTCCTCTATCAGATCACGTCTGTCTATATCTATAAGCCTTGCTTCGGATGCTCTACGTTCCTCATCGAACTGCTTTTTGTCCTTGTAGAACGGACAGGCTTTCTTCTTGAACCGGTTATCCTTCAAGCAGATACACCGCCCGTCTATATTACCGAAACAATCTCTATGCATTACACAGCGTATCACCTGCATATCCGCCCTCCTTGTCCTCATAAGCGCATAGCTTATCAACTACCCTTTTCCAAGGCGAGAACGCGCACATCTCTTGGATAAGCGTCTCCTGCGCGTATTCCGGGAACGCTGTTTTATCTATCACAGCCAGTCCCGATCCGGTTCGTTTTGTAAGTCTCATTTATTCAGTCCTTTCTGTAATATTCGCATTCATACCCATCTGCATTAAGCGGCAAGCCGTCCGACCATTCCGGGTTTTTGCTCATAAGACGGCACATCTCCTCGACCGAGCCTTTACCTTCGGGCATCTCGGCTATTATCTCGTCATGAACGTGGAACACTATGTTATATCCTGCCCGTGTAACATTTTGCATCGCATTAGCAAGTAGATCTCGGGCTATTGCCTGAACTATGTTTTCCGTAAGCTTACCGCCGAAGGTCTCAAGCCGCTCCCATTTCTTTGTCCGGCTTATTCCCATATACGTTATACTGTCGCCGCCAAAGCGGTTTGTGCCTATGTCCGGCTTTACATACGACAGCCGTCTTCCGCCCGGCAGGCGTATAAACAATATCCCGTTCTCGTATATGAACATAAGCCTTCCGAGCGGCACAATTGTCTTTTTCTTTATCGCTGTTCTTGCCGACTTGCCTATCTCGTCCCACAGCCTTACTATGTTCGGGTTAGCATTTCTCCAGTCGTTTATGAGCCCTTGAAGCTCATCCTCCGGTACACCCATCTCAATCGCACCCATACTCTTCAACGCCCCGACAGAGCCGCCGTAGCCGCACGCCAGCTCGGATATCTTACCCTTCTGCCGCAGATGACCGTTCACGCCATGCTTCTCAACAGGCACCTTGAACATCTGTGATGCAGACGCGCAGTAAATGTCACCGCCGTCTCTGAACGTGTCGATACGCCACTGCTCTCCTGCAAGCCACGACAATACACGTGCCTCTATTGCGGAGAAGTCCGCTACTATGAACCTATGCCCTTCTTTCGGTATCAGCACTGTGCGGATAAGCTCCGACAGCACATTCGGGACATTGCCGTACAGCATATCCAAAAGCTCATGATCTCCCGCTTTGGTTACATCTCTTGCAAGCGTCAGATCCGTGATGTGGTTCTGAGGCAGGTTTTGTAATTGCATTATCTGGCTCGCCCAGCGCCCGGTCCGATTAGCCCCGTAAAACCGCATCATGCCGTGTATTCTGCCGTCACTGCATACAGAGCGTATAACTGCCTCATACTTCTTTACCGAGGTTTTGGATAATAGCAATCGCAGCTTCAGAAGCTCTTGTATATCCCCGTCTGTCTCATCAACAAGCGACGCGACAGCCTTTTTGGACAGGCTGTCTATCTCTATCCCCTGGTCATTCAACCATTCCTTAAGCTGCGATACGGAGTTCGGGTTCTCCAAGCCCGTAAGCGCATACGCCTGATCGGTAGCTATGGCGGTCTGTATGTTATTCATCTTAACCGCCTGACCTGCAAGCTCCAAATCCACAAGAACGCCCCTGTCGTTTATATGCTGATCGAGTACATACAGATCATGCTCCGATGTAGTTATTGGGTATTTTCTCAGCTTATGTGCTATCTGCCGCTCAACATCCACATCACGTTTGCAGTATTCCTTAAACAGCTCCCACTTATCCGACGCGTGCTCCGGCAGATTGCGTGTCCTGTTTCCGTTGGTATTGGTCGGCTTGCACGGCACACAGAAGTACCTGATAAGCTCCTTGCCCTCGGTCAGCTTCTGCCTGTCAAGTCCGAGCGCAGCTCCCACTTCGGCAAGCGATGCCGGGAGCGAAAGCTCCGCCGCCTGTACTGACGTACAGTACCACTGCGCCGGATCAAGCCTTGTGCCGAGATGCTTTGACAGACACACCCGCTCAAACTGTGCGTTGTATGCTGTCTTTATTACTTCCGGTGATGTTAATGCCTCCGTTATCTCCTCCGTTAGCTTCTCACCCTCGGCAAGGTCGGTTATATGTATCTCGCCGTCATCGAAGCAGTAAGCGAAAAGTAATATCTCAAATTCCGGCGAGTCGGCATACCGATACACTCCGCATTTGGTGAGGTCTATATCGCTGTAAGTCTCTATGTCTATACTAAGCGTCCGCATCAGCTTAAGAAGTCGTCCTCGTCATCATCGAACACCGTGAAATCATCCTCCGCATTAGTGCGTCCGCCGAGCGGCTCACCGTCGGCTATCTTCTGTATATTCCCAAGTCCGCAGGCTACGCCTTTATTGCCGTTTATATTAAACGGATAAAGAGCGATCGACACCCGCGCATAGCAGCCGCTGTATACCTCGCTGCGGTCTAATATAGCCTGTACCTTCCTGTCCACTATCTGCGGTTTCTCGTTTGAGTTGGCGTTTATGAAATAGCTGTCACGATACGCCTCGTCGTCCGGACGCTCTATATCACCGTCACGGAGCGGAAGCTTGAGGTTCGCCGGTATCTTGCCGCCGTATTTTGTCTTGCCGTCAGCCTTTGCTTCCTCCACCGCCTGTTTTATTGCGTTTATTGTTTTCATGTCTGATTTCGGAATTATCAAAGATACGCTGTACTTCTCATCACCGCCGTTTACCGATACCGGCTCCCACACATGGGCATATGATAATCTCACTTTGCCTGTCACTAATTTTGCCATTTCAGATTTCCTCCTTGAATTCACTTAGTGTTATTACTTCCTCCCGCTTGTCCGATACCGGAACAAGCGTTAATTTACCTTTTGGTTTTACTATGTAGTCCGACAGCAGCTCCCGAAACCGCTTTTTGCCCATGAGCTTCTCCATATCTGTTATGCCTATGAGCGTTTGCTTATATATCTGTGACAGCTTATATCCGT
>JAFRDB010000068.1 GCA_017404065.1 Clostridia bacterium | reverse complement strand
TTATCTCTATCGGTAAAGCGGCATTTTGTGGTGCGGCATTTAATAATATCGATATTCCGGACAACGTAACAAGTATCGGTGAATATACATTTGGTAACTGCAAGAATTTATCAGTGGTAAATTTATCACACTCAATCACACATATAGGAGCATATGCTTTTGAAGACTGTACATCTCTTGAAAAAATAGAAATTCCCAAAAGCCTTACATCTGCAGGATATAATACAACATGGGGAGGAATATTTACCGGTTCCAATTTAAATGATGTCACTTTTGAGGAAGGAACAACAAAAATAACAGCTGGTCTCTTTCTGAAATGTGCTAATTTAACAGAAATAAATATACCAGATACGGTAACAGATATCGAAGAATATGCTTTTTATTATTGTGAAAATTTGAAAAATATCAAAATGTCAGAAAATATTATTTCTATTGGTAAAGCAGCATTTTGCGGTGCGGCATTCAATAATGTTGATATTCCGGACAATGTAACAAGTATCGGTGAATATGCATTTAGTAACTGCAAGAATTTATCAGTGGTAAATTTATCACACTCAATCACACACATAGGAGCATATGCTTTTGAAGACTGTATATCTCTTGAAAAAATAGAAATTCCCAAAAGCCTTATATCTACAGGCTATAATACAACATGGGGAGGAATATTCACTGGCTCCAATTTGAATGATGTCACTTTTGAGGAAGGAACAACAAAAATAACAGCTGGTCTTTTTCTAAAATGTGCAAGTTTAGTAAAAATTGAGATACCAAATACCGTTACCTCAATAGAAAACTATGCATTTTATAATTGTACATCGCTGAAAGAAATTACAATACCAGATACCGTAACATCAATGGGAACAAGTATATTTAGTGATTGCACCTCTCTTGAAAAAGTAAAATTGCCCAACTCACGGCAAGACATAATGGAATATACATTTTATAACTGTAAAAATTTAAAAGATATTGAATTACCCAAAACTATAAAGAATATACAGAATTCTGCTTTCAATGGGTGTACTTCATTACCTAATATCACTCTGCCGGAGGGATTAGAAAGAATTGAGCAACATGCATTCCATGACTGTAAAGCATTAACTGAAATAGATATTCCAGCTGCGGTCGGCTGGGTTGGTTGGGATGCGTTTAATAATTGTGACAGATTGCAAACGGTGAATATCAATTCCACCGGCAAGGTCGGAGAAAGAGCCTTTTATGATTGTGACGCTCTTGTGGATTTAACTATATCAGATAATATAACTTCAATAGGTTCAGAAATTTGCTATAGCTGTGACAAACTCACAAATGTAAAACTCGGCAGAGGAATAACAACAATCCCCGACTCAGCGTTCCGTCAGTGTGCGAGTCTTACTGAAATAACCCTACCGCGTTTCTGTACAACCATTGCTACAAACGCATTTGCAGAAGATGTAAAGCTCACAACAGTAAATGTGACTGTTGCTGTTTCAAAGATTGAAACAAACTCATTCTCATACCCTGCCAAAATGACCTTCAACGGCAAAGCCGGCTCGTATGCGGAAGAATACGCTTCATCAAGAAATATCAAATTCAATGCTGTTGATGCTCCGATTACAACTATAAAATACGCTGACAGTAAAATGAGCATTGGCACAGATACAACTGTATTGCCGGCACTCACAATAGAACCCGAATTTGACACCGACACCGTAACATTCAAATCAAGTGATGAGAATATACTAACTGTTTCCGACACGGGCAGCGTTAAAAGCGGTTGGCGGAATTACGGAACGGCGAAAATAACCGCAACAACCGGCTCGGGCAAGTCAACCTCGATTGACATAACGGTTGTAAAAACAGCTGACTCAATCGGTTTAGATAATTCGTCGCTTAACCTTGACTTGGGTACAATCGGTAAGTTGACCGCAACAATGAGCCCGTCCGACGCCGTTGATGTTCTTGAATGGAGCAGCAGTAACAGCGATATTGCGGAGGTTGACCAAGACGGAAATGTTACGGCGAAGGCAAAGGGTACGGCGGTTATCACAGTCAAAGCGTCATACAGCGGTGTGAGCGCAACCTGCACCGTTACGGTTATCCCGCCTGCCGAAATAACAGCGTTCACGATTGATGAAAGCGAGAACGGCTATACCGCCAATATCACCACTTCAGATGTCCCCACAGGCGCGGCGGTATGGGTAGCGGCTTATGATGAAAATAACGCGCTTACAGGCATTAAAAATGTTACCGCAAACAAAGCGGTTCAGGTCGAATTTGATACCCCGGATGCCGTGAACTTTAAAGCCTTCATCTGGAATATGACAACACTAAAGCCATTTTCGAATATCAAAAGTATTATTGTGCAGTAAAATACTCTGCAAACAAAACTCAAAGCAAATTGAAGGGGCTGTAGCAAAATAAACAGTCTCTAAACAGGAAAATGAGGACGATTGCAGTTGCAAAAGTCCTCATTTTTCGATTGCATTTGACAATATTTAGGTCTTTTTTGGCGGATTTGAGTATGTTAAATAAAGGCTTGCCATCACCTCAAAAATTTTTATTTGGTTTTTTCTTTGTTAAGCCGAAAGTTCGCCGTGAAGCTGCGTTCCGGTTCGATTATCCTGAATTTTGTGATGTAGCTTGTTGATGTTGTATGCCATTGCTATGAGTGTGATTTCCGTTGTAACCTTATTATTTCCCCTGAGCAGGAATTGACGGAATTTGTAGTTTTCTTTTATAACTCCAAAAGCTCCCTCTACCTGTATGCTCCTGTTCGTACGAAGCAGTATTCCCTTTGGAGATGTAATGTTTTGGAGTGATTTATCTCTCTGTTTTATGAATTTCTTTGATACCTGCATTTTACGGTTGTACTTGCTGCGTGTACAGGATGCTTTGTATGGACAATCAGTACAGCATTCACATTCATAGTATGTGATTTCGCTTTCAAATCCTGTTTTGCTGCTCCTCTTGCCAACATTTACAACTTTGAGCTTTTTGCCATTCTGACATGTATATTCGTCTTTATCCTTATCATATTTCATATTCTCCCGAAGAGCCATATTATTCTTGAACTTCTTTGTCTTAGACCGTTCATAGTTTTGTGGCTTTATATAGCAGGTCTGCCCTTTGGTTTCAAAGTATGTGTAGTTTTCTTCACTCTCATATCCCGCATCAGCTGTTACATCTTCATAAGCAATACCAATATTTTTATCCATTTTATCCAACAAAGGAATTAAAGTCAACTGATCGCTTCTTTCACTTGAGATATCAAGACCGGTTATATATTCTCCTTCCACTGCTATCTGAAGATTATACGCAGGCTTTAATTGTGAATTTCTCATGTGATCCTCTTTTAAATGCATAAATGTAGCATCCGGATCTGTCTTAGAAAAACTGTTGCGTCCGGCAAAGGTGGATTGATATTTTTCGTATTTGTGTTTTCTTTCAACCAGCCCTGCAAGAAGCTCAATATCTCTTTGCAGTTCACTCTTGCGCTTACCTCTGCCATATACAAACGGTTCCTTAACCTTTGAATTCAAAATATTAAGCATTTCTTCTGCTGTATTACAGTTTACAGCATATTTTATGCATAGCTCAGGCAGTAGGATGCTTAGCTTTTCAAGAAGTCTGGCTTCATATTTATTTGTGCTTTTCTTCCATACAAAACTATATTTATTAGCATTTGCCTCTATTTTAGTTCCATCTACAAAAAGGTGTTCAAATTTAATTTCTCCAATCTCGTATAGCTTGTTTACGAGCTGATAAAAGAGGTTGTCAGAACAATCATTGAGACGCTTACTTCTGAATCTTGATATTTCATGGTAGTTGGGGGCTTTTTCGCCATTCAATAGCCAAATGAAATTAATATCTCGTTTGCAGGCGCTTTCAATAGCTCTGCTTGAATATATACCCTCCATATTAGCATATATCAATATTTTGAGCAATGTTCTTGGTGAAGTTGCACATTTTCTTCCTAAATGAGAATATGTGCGGAATATGCAGCTCAAATCTAAATCATCGATAATTTCATCCAACAGTCGGACGCTGTCGTTTTCGGGTATTATTCTTTCTGCAAATTCCTCTGAAATTAGTAGTTGAATATATCTGCTCATTGTGGTATAATCTCCTTGGTATTAGTTTTTATTCACAATTAAATTATACCAAAAAATGAGGACTTTTGCAACTGCAATCGTCCTCATTTTTCTGTTTAGAGACTGTTTGTTTTGCTACAGCCCCTTCATAAATCGCTCAAAGCTTCGTTTATTATTGATTTTCACTTCTTAAATCTCGACCTGCACCAATTTTCCGTTTTCACACTCATTTTGGTAAAGATCATAAACATAAGCCGAGCTTTCAAGAAAAAGACCTGTTTCTGTATCGGTAAGCTTTGTAAAGGTTTCGGAACCGTAAAAACGATTCATAGCCTCATCATAAGGTATGTTTTTGTCGACAGCGATGTATTCCGTTATATCCTGAATGCAAAATTCGATCAACTGTTCCCGCTTACTCATAAATAACACCGACCTTTCTCAACATCGCAACGGCGCGTTCGGTATGAAACGAATACTGGCTGTTGGTCTCTTTGAAAATCATGCCTTTTACAAGCGTCTCAAAATCGATCAGCTTATTCTGATATTGACGAAAAAGCATAGCCATATCATCATCAGCGACTGCGCCTGCGACAATATCGTACTTGCTGTCGAGATTACAATCGGGGCTTGTGAAGTCTTTGAAGTCTCTGCTACGGTTATTCATCACAAATACCGCCCAAGCTTCAGAGGGATCTTTCCCGAAATTTTTTATGTTAAGCTCGGTGGAGTACAGAAAATCATCGGGTATCTCATAAACATTTACAATAGGTGAGCCACCGTATATCCTTGCAACACGCCTTGCCATATTCATAGCCTGTTCATTAATTTCTGTCAGATAAAAGCCACGACCGAAGTCCTTGTACGGACGGCATTTATTCAGATCGATTTCGCTTATATCAAGATTTGTTCCGTGATAAAGCTTCATCGCAGAACACCCCCATTTTTTTCACATATCATCATCATATCATCAAGAGCATCGTCAAACGAAAGTGTGTGTTCAATGTCGTAGTTCTCTTTTAAAAACTCTATCGCCTTGTAGGTAAACAGAAAGCGAAAGGCGTCCTGCAATGAAAGATCGTGCTTGCGAGCAAACTCACTGACGCAGGCAACAGTATAATTTATCCGTTTCCTCTGTTCACTCACAGTGAAGCCCCCTTTCTTCTTGCCTGTACGCATCGTAAAGTCATTATACCACAAACCAAGGCGTTATGCAAGTATCGAAAATTAAAAGTTTACTAACTACACAAGCGCGTTTGACGGCTAATGTATGATCCAAATTTTTTACCTTAAAACCAAATACACCGTATATATCACATAAATACAAACCAGCGATATGCCCTCCCAACGCGCAAATCTTCTGCCTGTAATGCAATAAACATAACCGAGCGCGTTAACACCGAGCATTATCAGCGCATCCTTCATAGCCTCCGGCACTACCCCGACAGGATTTGCCGATGACGACATACCAAGGATAAAAGCGAGATTAAAGATGTTTGAGCCGACAACATTACCGATAGCTATACCGCTTTGTCCTTTTCGCGCCGCGATCACCGAGGTTACAAGCTCCGGCAGCGATGTTCCTATCGCAACGATCGTAACGCCTATCAACGTCTCGCTCATACCGAAGGTCTTTGCAATACTTTGCGCACTGCGCACTACAAGCTCACCGCCGAGGATGATCGAAGCAATGCCTATAATGATAAATATTACACTTTTTAACGGAGACATCGGCTTCTCATCATTCTCGTCTTTTGCATGACTCTTTACCGCGTTTACAACGAGCACAGTCATATACAATACAAATATAACGAGCAGTATGATACCGTCAACACGCGATATTACGCCATCCAATCCCAAAAGAACAGTGACTGCCATAATACCAAGACAAACAGGAAAATCACGCTTCAAAACGATCTTGTCCACCATAAACGGAGTGATCGCGGCGCTAAGCCCCGCCACGCAAAGCATATTAAAGATGTTTGAGCCGACAAGGTTAGAGATAGCTATCTCATTACTGCCGCGAAATCCAGCCGTTATGCTGACAGCCGCCTCCGGCGCTGACGTTCCCATAGAAACTATTGTAAGTCCGACTATGACAGCGGGTATGCCCATGAGACGGGCTATGGACGAGCTGCCGTCAACAAAGAGATCAGAGCCCTTTACAAGCATTACAAATCCGATCAGCAGAAGTATGATTGTTAGTATCATTTGTTTTCCTCCTAAATAAATAAAGACCTTTACTGCGCAAAAAATGCAGTAAAAGTCTTGCAATTTCATTACGATACTGCCGCACAGCGGCGGGAATGACGCATCGCACACATGCGTATCGCATGCTCGCTACTCCCCTTTACCGTTACAGTATACCATCCCGCTCCGGATTTGTCAAGAAGAATTTGTTTTTAAAATACGGTTTTTAAAAAAACATCAAAACGTTTTTTCGGTTGACATCGTATATATTGTGTGATAAAATGTATATAATAATATATATAGTATCGAAGGGACAATGCAAATGGAAAGACTGCTTATTCTTGACTCCAACAGTATTATTAACCGCGCATTCTACGGCGTTGGCGCGCTTTCCGCGCCGGACGGCACTCCAACAAACGGGATATACGGTTTTATAAATATGCTTTTAAAACTTATAAACGACCACGATCCGCAGTATATACTTGCTGCTTTTGATCTTAAAGCGCCTACCTTCCGCCATAAGATGTATGATGCATACAAGGCAAACCGTCACGGTATGCCTGACGAGCTGGCGGCGCAGCTGCCTGTAATGAAGGATATTCTGAGACAAATGAATATCCCCATACTTGAGATGGAAGGCTATGAAGCAGACGATATAATCGGCACTGTATCGCGAATGTGCGGCGAGGACGGGATCGAATGCTATATCGCAACAGGCGATCGTGATGATCTGCAGCTTGCCGGAAGCGGCACCACGATAGTTCTGGCATCTACAAAATTCGGCAGAAGCATAACCGAATTATTCGATGAAAAAGCGGTCTATGACAAGTACGGTGTTACACCGACAGAATTCATTGACCTTAAAGCGCTTATGGGCGACAAGTCCGACAATATCCCCGGTGTTTCGGGTATAGGCGAAAAAACAGCCGCAAAGCTCATCTCACAGTTCTCGACAATAGAGAAGCTTTATGAGGACATAAGCTCGGCAGACGTCAGCGACCGCATCAAAGCGAAGCTTACTGACGAGCGCGATATGGCTTTTCTGAGTAAGGAGCTTGCGAGGATAGATACGCACGTACCGCTTGATGCTAAGCTCACATCGGAACGCTTTACCTCTGATGCCTTTGCGCCGGAGCTGTATTCCACCCTTTCGCGTCTCGGGCTGAAGAGCATAATCAAAAAGCTTGACCTTACCCCTGCGGAATCAGGCAAAGCGGAGCAGGACAAGGCTTTTTTTGATAATAAAAGCATAATCGTTTGCGCAGACACGGCAGAATTCAAGGGCATTGCGGACACGCTTTCGGGCACACTGTCACTTTGGCTGGAGGTTAAGGACGGACACGTGATAGCGTCGCTTTCGGACGGCAAAACAGCGTGCTGCGCCGAAGGCGGTGACGAGCTTACAGACGCGCTCAAGCCCATTCTTGAAAACGAAGATACAAAGAAAATTACCGCCATGATCAAGCCCGCCATGACCGCTCTTGCACATAAGACAGATATACGAGGTATAATATTTGATTGCGCGGTTGCGGCTTATCTTGACGATCCGTCCCGCGGAACCGATATCGATTCACTCGCCGCACACTATCTTGGCGTATATCTTACCGACGAGCTTGACGCGGCACAGCTGTCTCTCTTTGACAGTGAGCCCGCCTCTGACAAGGCGGCTCGCTACGCGCTTTTGATCCACGCGCTCTATGACAAGCTCCAAAAGCGCATAGAAGAAAACGGTCAGCATGAGCTGTACTACAACGTGGAGCTGCCGCTTATCGGCGTACTCTCGTCAATGGAGGTTTTGGGCTTTACGCTCGACACGGACGAGCTTGCAAAATTTGGAGCAATGCTTTCCGACCGAATGAAGGAGCTTGAAGCCGTTATCTATGAGCAGGCAGGTGAAGAATTTAACATCAACTCCCCCAAGCAGCTTGGCGTTATCCTGTTTGAAAAGCTCGGTATGAAGGGCAGCAAAAAAACAAAGAGCGGTTATTCCACAAAAGCCGATATACTCGAAAAGCTTGCGCCAAATCACAAAATAGTGCGGGATGTGCTTGAATACCGTTCCTATCAAAAGCTCAAATCGACATATTGTGACAGTCTAGCCACACTTGTTGACCCTGAAACCAACCGTATCCATACCACCTTCCACCAGACGGTAACAGTGACGGGAAGACTAAGCTCATCCGACCCGAATCTCCAGAACATACCGACTCGCACCGCGCTCGGCAGAGAACTGCGGCGTATGTTCGCCGCAGCCGACGGATGTATCCTTGTTGATGCGGATTACTCACAGATAGAACTTCGCGTTCTCGCCCACCTTTCAGGAGACGAGGCAATGATCGCGGCGTTCAATAACGGCGAAGACATACACGCCGTTACCGCATCTAAAATACTCGGAATACCGATAAACGAGCTGACGCGCGAGCAAAGAGCAAGCGCAAAGGCGATAAACTTCGGCATAGTCTACGGCATGAGCGAATTCTCGCTCTCACAGGATCTCGGGATCAGCTTCCGCGAGGCAAAAAGCTATATGGACGAATACTTCAATAAATACAGCGGCGTCAGGGACTTTATGAACGGCACAAAGGCGCAAGCCCACAAAAACGGCTATGTAAAGACCATGATGGGACGCATACGCTATATTCCGGAGCTTAACTCTTCAAACGCAAATCTTCGCGGCTTTGGCGAGCGCGCGGCTATGAACACACCCGTACAGGGCAGCGCGGCAGACATTATAAAGCTTGCAATGGTCCGTGTCTACGACCGGCTTAAATCCGAGGGGCTGCGCGCGCGGCTTATTCTGCAGGTGCATGACGAGCTTATTATTGAAGCTCCGGAGAGCGAGCGTGAAAAGGTATGCGAGATCCTTCAGCACGAGATGGAAAACGCTGTTAAGCTCACCGTCCCGCTTGTTGCGGAAACTGCCTGCGGCAAAAGCTGGTATGACGCTAAATGATCGGAGCAAAATGCGCTTTATAACATTTGTACAACGAACAAACAATAATTGTCAGAATTTTTTATTCAACAACTGTCGAATTATGCTTGATTTGTTCGATTTGATGTGATAAAATTACTATTAGGACACTATGCAATTTTCGAAAGGGATGCTTTATAGATGGAAACCAATGATATTAACGCTGAAATAAACGAGCCTGTGCCGGAGCCGGAGGATATCACGGCAGACGCGGGTACTGAGGACGCGGAGACTGCCGAAGCGGAGACTGCCGAAGCGGAGACTGCCGAAGCGGCTGCGACAGAAAACACCTCCGAGACTGCGGAGGAGGACGATGACGATTTCGACGATTTTGCCGGCGAGCCTGACGAGAGCTCCGCGGAGGAAGAATCCGAATCGGAGGACGAGCCTCAGGAACAGGAGCCTGCGCCTGAGGCGGATACAGAAAAGAAGCCGTCAGTATTTAAACGTGCCGGCAAATCAATTGCGGCAAAAACCGCTGTTTGCAAAAGCAAATTTAAAAGTCTGCCCTGGCGGCTTATCGGCAAGATAGCGGCAATAGCCGCCGCTCTGTGCGTTGTGATCTATTTTGTCGGCGTGATATTCTACAGCTCACACTTTTACTTCCATACCGCGCTCGGCAGCTTTGACTGCTCTAATCTGAGCATGGAGCGCGCAGAGGAAAAGATACGCAGCGAGCTTTCAAACTATGAATTTATAATCCGCGAGCGAAACGACAAGAACGAAATAATCAAAGGCAAGGATATTGACTACAACTGCCGCGCGGTACTCGGTATCGAGGACGCAAAGAAAAACCAAAACCCCTTCAAATGGTTCTTTGACAGCGCTGCGCGTATCCAGCCGATAGAAATAAAAGCGGATTTTGATCTTGACAAGCTTTACCACGAGGCGGAAAAGCTTGATTGCTTTGCCGAATCAATAAAGGACATGGATGGCGCATACGCCGGCGTTTACTACGAGGACGGGTCCTACCACATGCGCGAGGTCGAAAATAAGAACGCTATAAGCTTTGAACGTTTATATTCGTCACTTGTTGCAGGCTTCAAGGGCGCATACAAGGGGATGTCGCTTGAAGAAGAAGGCATCTATGTTCTGATGGCGGACGAAGATAATATGCGTCACGCGATCGAAAAGATGAATAAGTATGTTTCGACAGTTGTTACATACACGCGCGGTTCAGATACCTTCGAGCTAAATGGCGATACTATCCAGCTTTGGATCTCGATAAACCCCGATTGCTCGGTCGAGCTTGACGAGGGCGGTATATCGGAGTATGTTAACCAGCTCGCAGGAATATATAACACGATCGGAAAAGATCGTTCATTTACAACCTCCGGCGGCAATGTTATTACAGTCAGCGGCGGTGACTATGGCTGGGAAATAAACAAATCAAGCGAGGTTGAGGCTCTTATAGAGGATATCAAAAAGGGTGAGGCTGTCACCCGTGAGCCAAAAACGAAACATCGCGAGATCGGTGATTCTTCATCGATCACGGGTACTTACGTTGAAGTAAGCATCGCGGCACAGACAATGTGGTATTATAAAAACGGTGAATTAATAGTAACATCACCGGTCGTTACCGGCAACCCGCTCAGGGGCAACGGCACGCACACAGGTGTGTATTCGGTAAAATACAAAGAGCGCAACGCCGTTCTCAGAGGCGATAATTATGAAACTCCGGTATCCTTCTGGATGCCGTTCAACGGCGGAGAGGGACTGCATGACGCCACATGGCGCGGCGCGTTCGGCGGTAGCATATACCGCGGCGGCGGTTCACACGGCTGCGTTAACCTGCCATACAAGGTAGCGGCAACGCTATTTGAAAATATTTCTCCCGGCACTCCGGTAGTAGTATTTTGATAATATCGGTCACAACAAAGAGGGGCTGTTGCAAAACGCAAGTTTTGCATCAGTCCCTCTTCTATGCGACATTAATTCTATTCTCAGTCAACGATCTCAATATTATCCAGCTCGGCTATGAGACTTTTACGTATCGCTGCGAGATATTCCTTGCGAAGCTCTGCCTGCTCCGCCTTTTCCGTATCGTTAAGACCTGACGAACGCTGCTTTCTCGACAGCTCGCTTATTCGTTCTAATTTCTTTTTATCCATGCTTTCTTACCTTTATAATCCAAATATACCCAAGCACAAAATAACTACCGCGCCGAGCACAATACGGTATATTCCAAAGGCGGTAAAGGTGTGCTTCTTTACAAAGCTCATCAGGAACCTGACTGCGCCGAGGGATACGATATACGATACCGCCATTCCGACAAGCAAAACAACAACATTCTCCGCTGTAAGCATATCAAGGTTTTTTACTATCTTAAGCAGGCTCACACCTGCCATTACGGGAATAGCCAAAAAGAACGAGAATTCAGCCGCGACCTCGCGCGAGCATCCGACTATCATGCCTCCGAGTATAGTTGAGCCGCTTCGCGATGTGCCCGGCACTATCGACAGCACCTGGAACGCTCCTATTGTTAGCGCTGTCTTATAGCTCATTTCATCAATGCTCGTTATGCTTACCTTCTTATTTAGCTTCTCGACTATTATAAATGCCAAGCCATAGATAATGAGCATTGCCGATACTACCTGCCAGTTTTCTATCCTGTCCATTAAATCGTTCAGAGCAAGCCCTATGACCGCCGCCGGTATACATCCGACGATCACCTTGAACCACATATTCCATGTACCGCGCTTCTGCTCCGCAGATTTCTTTGGCGAAAACGGGTTCAGCTTATTAAAAAATACCGTTACTACCGCCAATATAGCGCCGAGCTGGATCACATATATATACAGGTCGGACGCAGTGAATGTTCCCTCATTATGAAGAAACTCGTTAAACAGTATCAGATGCCCCGTTGAGCTCACGGGCAGCCATTCTGTTATCCCTTCTACTATTCCCAAAAAAATCGATCTGATCACGTCAAATATCATTTATCAGTACCCCTCATAAACTGCGATATAAGCTTTGCACCGCCCTCTATACCTATCTTTTCGGAATTGATGCAAATATCATAGTTGCTCATCTCGCCCCAGCTACGGTTCGAGTAATATCCATAATAGGTCTTGCGCTGCTTGTCTGTCTTTATAACACGCTCCTTTGCCTTCTTTTCGGAAAGACCCAATGCATCCATAACACGCTTTATGCGGAACGCCTGAGGCGCGTATACAAACACATTGACAAGCTCCACATCCGGCTCATCCTCAAGCACATAGTCAGCGCAGCGGCCTACGATCACGCAATTGCCTTTTGCCGCAACACCCTTTATTACATCAGACTGAGCTATGAACAGCTTATCGTTCAACGGCATCTCATAGTAGAGCGGCCCCGCGCTGCCTTTAAGAGAATAGCTGCCGCTTGCCAGCGAATACAGAAGGCTCGATGACGCGCGCTCATCGAGCTTCTTTACCGCCTCCGGCGCAAGGTTACTCTTTTTTGACGCGATCTCTACCAGCTCCTTGTCATAAAAAGTCCATCCAAGCTCCTTTGCTATAAGCTCTCCGATGTCGTGTCCCGCAGAACCATACTGTCTGCCTATAGTAATAACTTTTGTCATGTAGACTACCTCCTTCTTACTCTAATGATCCCGATTTTTTATATTCCTTCATATAATTATTGACCCTTTTCACATACGAGCTTGTTTCTTCAAACGGAATATTATCAAGCCTCTTCCCGTCGCTGCTGTATGCCGGATCGGCAAGCCATGTGTCCACATTGGCAGGGCCGCCGTTATACGCCGCAAGCGCTGTATCTACCTCGCCGCCGTATTTATCGATCAGCGTTCGCAGCAAAAAGCAGCCGATGCGTATGTTGGTTTCCGGATCCATATAGTTATAGTCTATAAGTCCGAGCTTTCCGCCAAACTCCTGCGCTGTCAGCGGTGTGAGCTGCATAAGCCCGCCGGCGTACGGCGACTGAGCATCCGCAATAAAATTGCTCTCCTGGCGGATAACAGCAATAACAAGATATGGGTCAAGGTCATTTTCCGCCGCATATTTAACTATATAGTCACTGTATTCCACAGGATACTTTATGCTTTTGCTCAGCTCCTTACCGCTCCTTACGGCAAACACTGCCGAAACGATTATGATCGCCGCGCAAAGAATGAGAAAGAAAGACTTGACCGCTTTTATAAGCTTACGCCTGCGCCGCAGTGCCTGCTTTTTTCTCAGCCTTGATTTTGTTGCATATCTGCTCAATTTCCTCTCCTTGCACCTGACCGTTATTATCTATAACATAATCGGCATATTTTAAATACTCTTCATCACCGGGCTGTGCCGCCATCCGCATCTCAGCCGCCTCGCGCGATATGTTATCACGCGCGATGATCCGCTCAAGCCGCGTTTTTGGCTCTGCCGTTACCACAACAAGCTTGCTGCACATATTCATAACCGGACTGCCTATCAGCACCGCGCCGTCTATGGCTGCCAGATCCGCCCCGCTCTCTTCTATCTCCCGCTTTAAATACGCTTTTATATACTTATGCGAAATACGGTTTAATAGTATCAGCTTCTCCGGATCGGCAAACACTATATCACCCAACCTTTTACGGTCAAGGCTCCCATCCGGCAGAAATATATCCTTGCCAAACTCACGGTAAAGCTCGTTAAGGCACGCGCTTCCCTTTTTCATCACACATCTTGCCGCCTTATCCGCATCGGCAATATAAACTCCACATTTGCGGAACAGCTCGCTTACCGTAGACTTTCCCGCACCGGTAGGGCCCGTTATTCCGAATATCTTAACGCTCCCTTGCCTCTTAGCGTTATTCCCGCTCTCTGAGCAGGACAAGGACGTGTCTGCCGTATTTATTTTACTTTTCATTTTCAATCATCTATCTGCCAATCTATCGCGCCCCTACCCTCACGCTCAAGGATGCGGTTAGCCATTTTAAAATGTCCGCAGCCGAAAAAGCCTCTCGATGCCGAAAGCGGACTCGGATGAGCCGCCGTAAGTATAACGTGGCGCGGATTGGTTATGACCTTCTGCTTCTCGCGGGCATTGTTGCCCCAGAGCATGAATATAACAGGTGTTTCGCGCTCATTTAACAGCTCCGTTATCCTCGCGGTAAACTGCTCCCAGCCCTTACCCCGGTGTGAGTTTGCCGCGCCGTCCCGTACCGTAAGCGATGAATTCAGAAGCAGCACTCCCTGTTTCGCCCATTTTTCAAGACAGCCGTGGCTCGGTATGCGGCAGCCAAGCTCGGTATTCAGCTCCTTATAAATATTCATAAGAGAAGGCGGTATCCTTACTCCCTTCTTTACCGAAAACGCCAGCCCATGCGCCTGCCCCGGCTCATGGTATGGGTCCTGTCCCAATATAACGACCTTTGTTTCGGCATAGGATGTCCATTTCAGGGCATTAAAAATATCGTACATATCCGGATGGATAATATGCTGTTTATACTCTGACGCCAGAAAGCGTCTGAGAGCCTTATAATAATCCTTCTCAAATTCGTTTGCAAGAAGGGCATCCCAGTCATTTCCAATATATACCATATAACCACCCTTACCATCTTATGATTCTTAAAAGCATTATACCATAAATCTCCACAGATTTCAAGCTGAACTTTAAAAATATATTCGACACAAATCTATGAGCAAAAAAATTATCATCCTTGACTTTTCATATCCGCAATGGTATAATATTTATAATATTAAACTAAAAGTCGGGGTTGGAAAATGTACGAGACATTAATAGAACAGTATATAAAAGAAAACGGTGAATTTGTAGCTATTCCGGTCGGAACGAGCATGTACCCTATGCTTCGCAACCGCCGCGATAGTGTTTATCTTGTGCGCTATGACGGACAGGGGCTTAAAAAATACGATCTGCCGGTATATAAGCGCGCAAACGGTCAGCAGGTAATGCACAGATGCCTTGGCAAGGACGAGAACGGATATATTATGTGCGGCGATAACCAGTGGATACTTGAACACGGCGTAAAGGATGAGCAGATAATAGCTGTCGCGAAGGGCTTTTATCGCGATGAGAAATATATTCCGAACGAAAACAAGCTCTATCGGGCATACTATAAGCTTTGGTCAAAAAGCCTGTTTATGCGCAAATGCATACTTAAAGTCGTACACAAGATCAATCCACGTCGAAAAATAATGGAAAATTATAAGAATTTATAAATAAGGAAGGATATTATGTCTATGAAAAGAAGAAACATTGCTGTTCTGGCAGCACTCGGCGCAGCACTCGGCGCGGCAACAGCGGCGGGGATAATAACCGCGAGGAACCGCAGCCGCAAGCAGCTTATCGGCGACACGGACAAAGCTCTGCCGCCAAAGCGCAATATTTATATCGGCGGCGGCGGACTTTCCGCACTCTCGGCAGCATACTATTTTATACGCGACTGCCGTGTCCCAGGTGACAGCATCCACATCTTTGAAGAATCCGGAAATATAGGCGGCGCTTTAAACATAGGCGGCGATTGCGAAAGCGGCTATATATGTACCCCGCCAAAAAATCTTTCACTTAAAAACCACTCAAATCTTATGGATATGCTAAGCTGTCTCCGTTCAGCAAATATACCCGATATGAGCGTCAAGGACGAAATAACAAACTATATGTGCGCTAATCCCGTAAATGAGCAGGCTCGCCTTATCGATGCGGACGGAAACGCCGTAAGCGGCGGTTTTGGGCTTTGCAAGGCATGCATAAAGAGGATAAAGACTCTTCTTAAGGCGAAGGATTACGAGATATCCGAGGTGTCGGTGGCTGATTTCTTCACAGATCTTCCCGAATTTACACACTCAAACCTCTGGACGCTTATATCTACCGCATATATGATGACCGCCGACTCATCCGCCGTGGAGCTAAAGCATATACTTAACTGCATCTCCGGCGAGATAAATGACCTGTTCACAATGAAGAACACTCTCCGCGCTCAGTATAACCTTCAGGAAACGGTGATTGACGCGCTCAGAATATGGCTGGAATCACACAATGTCAATTTTGCGACACACTGCCGCATAACAGATGTTGATTTTGAGGATGAGAATAACCGTATAAGCGCGATACATCTTGATGACAACGGCACACTCAAGACATACTACCTCAACAAGAACGATCTGTTCCTGCTGACTAACGGTTCAATCAGCGAGTGCGCGACTATAGGTGACTATAACTTCCCGGCACCGGCACCGACAGACGAACCGGCATCGGTAACTCTTTGGAGAAAGATTTCCGAAAAACGTGACGGCTTCGGAAACCCTGATGTGTTCTATTACGATACTGACAGCGAAATAGTTTCGTTCACCATAACCGCCCGCTCCCGCAGGCTACTTGATGCATTTAATGAGTTTACCGGAAACGCTCCGGCAGGCGGACTCTTGACGACCTTTACCGATTCGCCATGGGGGCTTACAATATCATCAGTCGCGCAGCCGTATTTCACCACGCAGACTGACGATGTTACCGTTATCTGCGGCTACGGTGTACATCCGGCGGCGGAGGGCAGGTTTACAGACAAGCCAATGCGTTACGCATCAGGTGCGGAAATACTGTTTGAGCTTGTGAAATTCCTTCACCTTGAGGACAGCTGGGACGAAATCACCAAGGATATCATAAATGTTATTCCTTGCGCGCTGCCCTACGCGGGCGCGTCAACGCTCCCGTTCAGCGATGAGGAGAAGCCGATAAGCGTCAAGGATAGGGACAGCAATTTTGCATTCATAGGTCAGTTCACAAAGCTTGGCTCCGGCATATCCTACAGCAGCGAATACGCAGTTCGCACAGCACGCGAAGCGGCTTACCGGCTTACCGGCACAAAGAAGGCTTCAACACCGCCGCCGAGGGCAGTCAGAACATCGTATATTAAGCTGTTCAACGCATTGAAAAAATAATATTCATCAGATACTTCCGATAAACATATTGCATTTGTAAAATCAAAGCATAAGCGGACGGCTCCGCTGCGCCATAGCGCCGCATAGCCGTCCGCTTTTATATTTTTTACAGAAACACTTTCTGAAATGATTATTAAGAACAAACTGCCTGACGGCATATCAACTCCCCCTGCCCCCAACTACGGCGTTTGTCTGGTCGGACGCAAGCGTCCTGCTCGACCTGGCATCCCGGTTCGCTTGCGAACAGGTACCTGAAAGAAGTCAGGCGGGGCATAGCCCCGGACTTGCGTAGCAAGTCTACTGAACGCCTACGACACGGGGGCGTATCGTTCACCCAATCTTGGGGGGAAGAAGTAAGTAGTTGCAGGGGGAACTGCGTTCCCAAACTACGGCGTTTGTTGCTATGCAACACGCCTACGACACGCTAGCGTGTCGTTCACCCTGCACCCCTATCAGTCCGATAAAATCCAGTTTATCAGACTGGTGCTTGCGGCAATGCT
>JAFRDB010000067.1 GCA_017404065.1 Clostridia bacterium | reverse complement strand
TTAGTGGAGAGATAGTGGCGATGCTCTGCTGTCCCTGCCTCGGGGCAGGGGTGGCACGCGAAAGCGTGACGGGGTTGGGGGCTGCGGCAGCCACAGATTATGTCTAAAACCGCTATTTTTCCTCGTTTGTTAGCGACGTAATCCCACTAAACGAGCAATTTCTTATAAAGTAAAAAAGTCCCTATCGGGACGGTCGTTCCGCTAACGCTCCACTCCAATAGGTAGACTTTTTTATATTATTAGCTAACAGAAAGGAAACTGTAATTATGAACGTATATGAAGCAATAATGCAAAGAAGGACTATAAGAAAATTCAAGCAGGAGCCGATAGACAGAGATATACTGATAAAGCTTATAGACTGCGCGCGCGTTGCGGCATACGGCGCGAATATGCAGCCGCTGAAATTTGCCGTAATAGATGATGCCGCGATGCTCAAGGACATCTACCCCCTCACCAAATGGGCGGGGGCTTTAGCTGACGGTGCGCCGCGCGAGGGCGAGCGACCTGTGGCATATATCGCGGTGCTTTGCGATAAAAACATCCGCCCGAACGGCGCGGCGGAGGTCGAGGTGGGCGCGGCAGTCACCACCATGATGCTGGAGGCCGAAGAAATGGGGCTTGCCACCTGCTGGCTCGGCGCGATACAGCGCGATAAGATAAAGCAGGTCTTAAAGCTTGCGCCCAAGCTTGATGTGCTTTATCTTTTAGCCCTCGGATACCCCATGCAGAAAAGCCGCATGGTCGAAATGACAGGCGGTGACGTTAAGTATTACGAGAGCGAGGACGGCACGATAAATGTACCCAAACGCTCACTTGATGAGGTCATTGTAACGCTGTAGAATATTAAAGGGGATGCAAAAACGAATTTTACATCCCCTTTATTTTTTTATCTTATTTCGATCTGAAAGCTGTCAGCAGTTCGCGCGAGTAATGAGACAAGTTGTATTTATATGTCCCCAAACTCTCCTAAGATATAACGATATTATAATCTTATCTCTGTACTCTGCCTGAACCGTCTCCGCCTGCAAGAGTCTCTACCTCTTCTCTTGTTACAAGGTTGAAGTCTCCGGGGATCGTGTGCTTAAGAGCTGATGCCGCAACACCAAACTCAAGAGCATCCTTGAAGTTCTTACCGTCCACAAAACCACAGATCGTACCGCCGGCAAAGCTGTCGCCGCCGCCAACACGGTCAACGATAGGACGGATGCGGTATTCCTTTGAATGATAGAATTCATCATCCGCGCTTGAATAAATGCATGCGGACCAGCCGTTATCCGAAGCTGACTTTGAAACTCTGAGCGACGAAATCACATATTTAAAGCCAAACTTAGCAACCATCTGCTTGAAAATACTCTCATATCCGGCAAGGTTGAGCTCGCCGCTTGTTACGTCCGTATCCTCAGGCTTGAAGCCGAGAACCTTGTCCGCATCCTCCTCATTACCGATACAAACATCAACATACTGCATAAGGTTTGACATTACCTTCTGCGCCTTTTCCGATGACCAGAGCTTCTTTCTGAAATTGAGGTCACAGGATACTGTTACGCCGTGAGCCTTTGCAGCCTTACAAGCAAGCTCGGTGACCTTTGCGGCAGCATCCGAAACAGCCGGTGTGATACCTGTAAAGTGGAACCAGTCAGCACCTTCAAATATAGCGTCAAAATCAAAGTCAGCAGCTGTTGCTGTTGCGATAGATGAGTTAGCACGGTCATATGTAACATTGGACGGACGCATTGAAGCTCCTGTCTCCAAGAAATATATACCTAATCTGTCGCCGCCTTTAGCGATGTGCTTTGTCTCTACGCCATACTTTCTGAGTGCAGCTATAGCGCACTGTCCGATCGGATTTGCCGGAACCTTTGTTACGAACTCAGCATCATGACCGTAGTTTGCAAGTGAAACTGCAACGTTTGCCTCACCGCCGCCATAGTTTATATCAAACTGTGTAGCCTGGATATACTTCTGATTACCGGGTGTAGAAAGTCTGAGCATTATCTCACCCATTGTTACTATCTTTGCCATTGTTTAAAAATTCCCCTTTCAGATCTATTACTTTTTGAGCTCTGCTCTTGCTGCCTTGATGTTTGCGATAAACTTCTTGGCTGTTTCTGTGATAGCCGCATAATCGCCGGTCTTTGCTCCCTTTGTGAGCGATGAGCCCGCGCCTACCGCAACAACTCCGGCCTTGATCCATTCCGCAACATTATCCGCATCAACACCGCCTGTAGGCATCATCTGTGCCTGCGGAAGCGGGCCCTTGATGTCCTTTATGATCCTCGGTCCGTAAAGGTCTGCCGGGAATATCTTAACGATATCGGCACCTGCCTCCATAGCTGTGATCACCTCTGTGATTGTAGCACATCCGGGCATATAAGGAACTCTGTAACGGTTACAAAGCTTTGCTGTTTCCGGATTGAATGCCGGTGATACTATAAAGTTAGCACCCGCAAGGATCGCTGCTCTTGCCGTTTCAGGATCAAGTACAGTACCTGCACCGAGCATCATCTCACCATTGGAATACTTCTCAGCAAGCGCCGCAATAACCTTGTCCGCGCCGGGAACGGTAAATGTTAGCTCTATACCGTTGCAGCCGCCCGCAAGACAGGCGTCTGAGATCTTGATAGCCTCCTCTGCGCTGCTTGCGCGAACAACAGCAACAAGACCGCAGTCCATAAGCTGGTTCAAAACCTGTTCTTTCTTTATCATAGGATATCTCCTCCTCTATTTAGTATTACAATATATTTTACCACATATCAACCGATAATGCAAGTAAAAAAAATATAATTTCTACCATAATTAACGGATTTTTTGTCTTTTTTACAGTTTATTATTTATCCAACAAAAACACTCAACACAATTATAATCTATCGTTGATTTTTTTTTGATTATGTGATAAAATGATTATAAGGAGTGATTGTCAATGTATGGCTACAATGTATTTCACGAGAGCATTTTAACAAAGCTTATTAACAATGCAAGACAGGGCACAAATGCCGCTGCATATATTTTCGAGGGTCCTGCCGGACTTCACAAGCACAATGCGGCACTGCTGTTTGCCAAGACTCTTGTATGCGAGAATACAGGTATCGCACCGTGCTGCTCATGCCCAGCCTGCGCGGAAGCTCAATCCGGAAATCACCCGGATATAATACATGTGTATCCCGAAAAGGACAGAAAAACAATAGGTGTAGATCCGATCCGCGATATGTTAGCAGAATGTGCAGCAAAACCGTTTTCCGACAGACACAAAGTGTTTATTATAAAGGACGGTGATATCCTCACGCCCGCGGCACAGAACGCGCTTTTAAAGGTGCTCGAAGAACCGCCCGTGTATTCTGTATTCATCATTATATGTACCGACGCGGATTTTTTGCTTGAGACTGTCCGTTCACGCTCAGTAAGAATCACATTTCCGCCATTAGATACCGATGCAGTACGCAGATATATTGAGGCTAAATATCCCGCAGATCCTCGCGTTGATTTTCTTGTCAGCTACTGTGAGGGAATACCGTCCTTCGCGGATGAGATAATTAATCGTGATGATATTGAAGAGATGCGTGAGGACGCGTTGGGGCTTGTGCCGAAGATCCTATCCAATCAGAAAAAACATGCCCTTGATGTTTCTGATTACTTTGACGAACACAGTGGTGATGCAGAATTATTGTGTGATATGATGCTTATGTACCTCAGAGATACTCTTGCGTATATCTCAGGCTGCCCTGATGAGATTGTTAATACTGACAAGCTCGTAAAAATCAGTCTTCTTGCCGGAACGTACCAACCGGAGCTGATAGCTTCAGGAATAGATGAGCTTGTTATCGCGAAAAAAATGCTTGACAAGCATATTAAGCCATCTGCGGTCATATTACATGCCGCTCTAAGCGTCACATTGTAATTTTATCGTGAATTTTAACAAAAAACAATATATAGACAGTCGGTTTTTTTAGTATAATGTAGAAATAAGTGTTTTTTTTGTTAATTCTTGACTTGCATATAATCTTCTGATATACTATTAACAATAAACCGATTGAAAAGGAGATATGCGCTATGAAGTCTACAGGAATTGTTAGAAAAGTTGATGAGCTCGGAAGAATCGTTATACCTAAAGAGCTGAGAAAAAAGTTTTGTATCGCAGAAAAAGACGGCTTAGAAATATATGTTGAGGATGACAGAATTATATTAAAGAAGTATGAGCCTTCGTGTGTTTTTTGCCAGAACGTAGATAACGTATTGGAGTATCACGGCAGGAATATCTGTCCGGATTGCATAAAGCTTCTTGCTGCAAAACTTGAGGATTAATATTAAAACATTCAGCGTATCTATAGTTCTGCGCTAAAGTAAAGCATCTTAATATAAATAAGAGCTTATGACACCTTTGAAAAAAAATGTCCTTAAAATAAAAGAGATCTCAAAGCATGGGATCTCTTTTTTGATTTAGGAATAATTTGCAGACGCTCTTGCTGTTTCATTCATAACAAAAATCTCGGATTTTTTATATCTTTATGTTCTTTTCTGCTTGTCCTGCCGCATATATTGTCCAGAAGGATCAATCAATCTCAAACTTAGATTTTGTGAAAGGAGTTCATGGCATAATTATGCGAAAAACTACAGCGGCGCTTGCCGCACTTTTATTACTTACAACACAGCTTTCGGCATGTGCGCCGGACTTTTCTGATGGCGCTGATAACGGCGCCCGCACTGAACAGCAGACTGAACGCGTACCACTGATCGGAGCAGCGGAAATATCGCTTGATTCCGCAAAGACTTGGGCAGAGGCAAACGGAGCATCAGCGCAATTTACCGCAGCTGCCGCATCCTATTGGAAATACGGCGAGCTTACAGGGATACGTCCGGAGGTGCTGTATGCACAAGCCGCGCTCGAAACTGCTTACGGAAACTTTGGCGGCTCGGTAACACCTGATATGAATAACTTTGCCGGAATAAAAAAGGCAGACGCTACCGACATGAAGCGCGAGGATCATGAAGCCTTCCCCACCATCGACGACGGTGTTCGTGCGCACTTTAATCATATTTGTGCATACGTTGGAGCTCAGCCGATCGGCGAGGTGCATGGACGCTATTATACAGTCAGCCGTCTTTCATGGGCGGGCACAGTGAAATACCTCGATGAGCTTTCAGGAAAATGGTGTCCTGTTCCTGATTACGGCGAGCTCATAGAAAAAAACTATCTTGATAAAATGTATAAATATTAAAAGATGAGTTTCCTCGAAACTCATCTTTTAAATATCCGTTAATTTCCGTCAGACGTATGGGAAACTCAATAAAGCCTTTCGCGTAGTACGAGAGAACATAGGGCGGGAAAAATATCACGAGATCCTCAGCTGTCATATAAAACTGCCGCTGATCCTCTTTAGTAATATGCGGCTCTGCCCACAGCTCAGAATATTTCTCAGGATTTTTTTCAACGAGTTCATCTATCATGCGGTTTATTGTATCAACATATCCATCCTCATCCTTGAACAGCTCCCTGAGTTCCAATATTCTCGGCATATCTGACTCGGCATTTACCGTATAGGGCAGCCAACGTGTTATGCCATGCGCTCCGCCGAGATAGGTATAATTTTCAGTTACAAAAGATATTATACCGTCACTGTTGCGTTTGACATTCTGCTTGATACTAAGCGACGCCTTTACACCCGGCGGCAGCTTAGCCTCCGCTGCCTCATCCTTGAATTCCTCCACGGCTCCCTCAACATCATCCTCTATCTGTTTATTTAAAAGCTTCTGATATTCCTTATCCCGAAGCCCTGAGAAGGATATGGTCTCCGCGTAGACAGATGTGTTATCCGTCTCCTGTTCCGTGACGGATACAGACTCCTTATATGTGCCTCCGCTGCCGCAGCCAGTGATAAGCATCGTCACAGCCGCGGCGGCAGATATCCATTTTATAATATCAAGCAAAGCAGTCCGCCGCCTCCTTCATTTATTATTCTCTCCAATGTCTCGCGCAGCTTGTTTCGCGCTTCGTCCGGCATTCGCTCCAGCTTGCTTCGCAGTCCGTCGTTTACAAGCTCGTTAAGCGTTTTTCCGAAAATATTTGACTGCCACAGCTGTGACGGATCATCCTTGTACTTGGCTAACAGATGCTCCACAAGCTCCTCACTCTGCCTTACGGTACCTACTATAGGACTGACCTCCGTTTCGATATCCGCGCGCAACATGTGTATAGACGGAGCGCAAGCCTTTAGCTTTATCCCGTATCTTCCGCCCTGTTTTATTATCCTCGGTTCATCAAGCACCATTTCGTCGCTTGTTGGCGATACTATGCCGTAGCCGGTCTCTCTTACGGAATCAAGCGCCGAACGTATATGTTCATAATCACGCTTCATCTCTGTCATCTCACCAAGAAGCTTCAAAAGCATCACATCATCCTTTATTTCTACACCCGCCGACTCGGACAAAACTCTATAAAACATACTCTCCGCAAGCTCCATATTAAGCTCCGCCGCTCCGGTGCCGAGGTCTATTCCCTCAATAATCATATTTTTTACGTAATCAGGCTCCCTGAGCTCGCTGCATAGTCTGTTCACATCACGAATACATTCGGCATCCGATGCCGCGGCAAGCACATCGCCATAGACCTGTTTTACCAGCTCATGCTCATCTCCGAGCCGTTCAAGCCATTTGGGTATATGTATCTGCAGCTCGCTGAGGGGAAATTCCAAAAGAATCTTGTTGATGATCGTATTTATATCTTTACCTGTTAGCTCTGCACAGTTGACAGCAAGCGTAGTCACACCATAAGCCGTTTCAAGCTCCGCAGCAAGCTGCTTAGCCTCGTCGGAATCCGGAGCCGCACTGTTAAGCAGGATGATAAACGGCTTATTTATCGCCTTCAGCTCCGCGACGACCCTTGCCTCGGCATCTGTATAGCTCTCACGCGGTATTTCGGTAAAAGAACCGTCTGTTGTCACAAGAACTCCTATGGTAGAATGATCGGTAATTACCTTTTTGGTCCCTATCTCCGCCGCGTCATTGAACGGGATAGGCTGCTCAAACCACGGCGTATTTACCATACGCGGCTCGCCGTTTTCGTTATAACCCAACGAGTTATCGACAATATATCCGACACAGTCGATCATCCGCACGCGCATATTCGCATTCTCTCCCGGTGATATCTCTACCGCCTCATTCGGAATGAATTTCGGTTCGGTCGTCATTATCGTCCTTCCCGCCGCAGACTGCGGCAGCTCGTCACGGGCACGCTCCGCCTGGTATACATCCATCATATTGGGTATCACAAGCGTATCCATGAACTTCTTTATAAATGTGGACTTACCCGTCCGCACCGGCCCCACAACGCCTATATACACATCACCGTTATTGCGCATAGCGATATCGTGATATATGTTACTTCCTTCCATTGAATTTTCCTCCTCGTACAATTCTTTTCCTTCTATGTATATTCATATAGATAAGTTTTAATACATATAAAGTTTCTTTACACAAAAAAATATGATGAATGTATCGTTATTTACAACGCAAAACCACAGTCATATATAATTTCACTTGACTTGAAGCTGATTATAGGGTATAATATATTAAATACGATATTTTAAGGCGGATATACTATGAAGATAAAGACCGATATACTTATAGTCGGAACAGGTGCTGCCGGACTATATTGCGCACTTAACCTTCCTGAAGATAAGGATGTGCTTCTTATAACTAAGGCAACCGTAGAGGAAAGCGATTCGTTCCTTGCGCAGGGCGGGATATGTATGCTCCGAGATGAAGCTGACTATGAGCCGTATTTTGAGGACACTTTACGCGCCGGGCATTATGAAAACCGCCGTGAATCGGTAGAAATAATGATACGCTCGTCACAGGATATAATAAATGACCTGATAAACTACGGCGTTGATTTTGAGCGCGATGAGGATGGCTCACTCAAATTTACCAAGGAAGGGGCGCACTCCGCGCCGCGTATTTGCTTCCATGAGGATATAACCGGTAAAGAAATAACCTCAAAACTACTCGCTGCTGTAAGACAGCGCAGCAATCTGCATATTATCGAAAATATGAAAATGGTGGATATACTGACATACGAGGAGCGCTGTATCGGCATAGCCGCTGAGGGCGGTGACGGTAAAATGTATGAGATATCGGCACGATTCACGATACTTGCCACCGGCGGCATCGGCGGTTTGTATCATAACAGCACAAACTACCCGCACCTTACCGCAGATGCGCTTGCGATAGCTATGAAGCACAAAATTGTGCTTGAAAATATAGATTATGTACAGATACACCCCACAACGCTGTATTCACCGCGCAAGGGCAGACGTTTCCTGATAAGCGAGTCCGTCCGCGGCGAGGGCGCCATACTGCTGAATGCGAGACTTGAACGATTTACCGATGAGCTGCAGCCGCGTGATGTTGTTTCAAAAGCACTCTGGAAGCAGATGTATGAGGATGATAAGCCGTATGTGTGGCTATCCATGGAAAACATTCCTAAGGATGATATCCTCGCCCATTTTCCGAATATCTACCGGCACTGTCTTGAAGAGGGTTATGACGTAACAAAGGAATGTATTCCTGTCGTGCCTGCTCAGCACTACTTTATGGGCGGTATTCACGTAGACAAGCATTCAAAGACTTCAATGGATAACCTTTACGCGGCCGGCGAAACATCCTGCAACGGCGTACATGGCAAAAACCGTCTTGCAAGCAATTCTCTGCTTGAGAGCCTTGTATTTGCAAAGCGTGCTGCAAAAAGAATAGCTTTGGAGTACAATGATTATGAGGACATAGCGCCTGATGTTGATATTGAAGCTTATCGCGGCTGTGATAAAGATTATATAAAAATAGTAAGATCAGAAATTGAACGATTGGAGCTGATGCATAAATGAACGAGATAACCATGCTTTTAAATGCGGATAAATACATACTGAACGCACTCTCTGAGGATATATCGAGCGAGGACGTTACAACAAATGCCGTTATGCCGGTATATCAAAAGGGACAGGTGGATCTTATTTGCAAGGAAGATGGTATCCTTGCCGGTATAGGTGTATTCAAGCGCGTATTTACAATTCTTGATAAGAACACAAAATTTGACATTGCCTGCAAAGACGGCGAGGAAATAAAAAAAGGACAAACGCTCGGCACAGTGACCGGTGACATACGAGTTCTGCTCTCAGGCGAACGCACCGCGCTCAACTATCTGCAGCGGATGTGCGGTATCGCAACATATACCAATTCTATTGTAAAGCTCCTGGATGGCTCGCACACAACGCTTCTCGATACACGTAAGACAACGCCGAACATGAGAATATTTGAAAAATATGCTGTTAAGGTCGGCGGAGGCTCCAACCACCGCTATAACCTATCCGACGGCGTGCTCCTTAAGGATAACCACATAGGCGCAGCGGGAAGTGTTGCTAACGCGGTAAAAATGGCTAAGGAATACGCGCCGTTCGTGCGAAAAATCGAGGTAGAGACAGAAACACTTGATATGGTGCGCGAAGCTGTTGAGGCGGGAGCGGACATTATCATGTTCGACAACATGACATACGATACGATGCGAGAAGCCATACGCATAATAGACGGCAGAGCCGAGACTGAGTGCAGCGGAAACGTAACAAGGGAAAACATAGCCGCGCTCATTGATCTTGGTGTTGACTACATATCAAGCGGAGCGCTTACGCACAGCGCACCGATACTGGATCTGTCGCTTAAAAATCTCCATGCAATATGATAACAAGAGAAGGACTTGCATTGCTGCAAGTCCTTCTCAGACTGTCGACAAATCGGCCAGACCGCGCAAATGTATTAATATATTCGATAAAGCTCAAACACTTAAGGTAAAGAAAATCAACCATGCTGTATTATCGAAATGCAGCATGGTTGTGCGCTTTTTGCGAAAACAAACTCTACCGTACCAACGTACGCCGACGAGTTCATTTTCGCAAAATCTGACCTGATTTTCGGCAGTCTGCCAGCGTGTAGACAGTTTTGTCTACACGCTGAGAAGGACTTGCATTGCTGCAAGTCCTTCTTATGTATATAGCTTTATTCATCCGTTGCCTTTTCATCATCAGCTTTTGCTCCTGATTCAGCAGCTTCTTTTTCAGCCTTTTCCTGCTCATAAAGAGCCTTCTTTTCGTCAAGAACTGCCTGGTAGCCTGCATTCAGGTATTCCTTGCAATACTGATCGTAGAGCTTATCAAATTCCTCAGGCTTGCAGTTTACAAGCTTAGTGTGCATTACTGACCACTTCTCACTAAGGATAGAGCTGTACTCTGTCAGTGCCTCTACCGTGCTTGCGAATGCATAGTCAGTGTAGTCATACTTTGAACCATAGTCCACATAGCTCTTATACGCCTTCTCTATCATCCACTCGTAGCCCGGAGGAGCATAAGTCATCTCTGCCGCGAGAACGTTAGCCTCCTCGCCCTGCATAAGATCTTTACCCTCAACTACAATACACCACATATCCTTGTTGTTATTGTAATTGAACTTGCTCTCTCCCTTGTATGAACCATCGATAACCGGGATATCCGCTGTGAAGTTCTTGAGCGTATCAACACCTGTTACCTTCTCAAGCGTGTAGTTCTGACCCTCTATACCGTTCTGCATCGTGTACATATTCTGATACATCCACTCATAGTACATGAGTATCGCCTCAGGATGTGCACAGTAGTTGTTGATGCCGCTCAGAAGTCCGTACGGATAGTATGATCTGCCCGGAGTAGCGATAGCTTCGCCCGTTTCCGGATCATGGTAGTTCGGATCCGGATGAGCACCGAAGATCGTTACCTCTGCGCCCGGAACGTTAGCCTTAAGCTCGCTGATCTCTGTCATATCTCTTGTGAGATATGTGCCGTATGTACCTGCGCGACCCGCAAGGAAGCGCTGCTTAGCGTTCTCGCCGTTCTTATCCATATACCAGTCAGGAGTTATAAGACCCTCGTTAAAGTACTGGTTAGCCTCTCTTAAGGTCTCCTTTGCCGGCTCCCATGTGAGCGGTGCAACAGAGATATCCGAATACAGCGCATTCTGCTCCTCCGGAAGCGGATAGCCGCCTTCCCCGGATACAAGATATCTGTATCCGTACGAGCCGAAGTTCGTGCCGCCCAATGATGCTGTCTGCGGGATAGTACCGCCGTATTCCTTTCCTAAGTCAAGCTCCTTGAATGCGCGGTAGAGCTGGAGGTTCTCCTCCTGCGTTGCAGGCTCATCGAAATCTATGAGACCCTTTTCCTTTGCCGCGTCTATCCAGTCCTTCCTGACAAGTGTTACAAAGTTATAAGCCTGCGGACGCTTGCCAAGAAGAAATATCTTCTTACCGTTAAGATATGTGTATTCATCCATATCCTTTGTATACTCGTAATAGCCCGGAGCAAAATGCTCTATGAACTCGTCCGTAAGCTCACGGTATACTCCTTGCTTCGCATAGTTAACAACTACCGGATAGTCATAATCAAAAACTATATCCGGCTGATTGGAAACCTTGCCTGCCAGCCTCTGGTTGAACTGGTTAACAGCGCTCGATCTTGTGATAGCTATGTATGTTACCTTTATATTGTGCTTCTTACCGAAGTTTTCATTTACATACTTCGTCCAGAAGTTATCCGTAACGTCCGCAAGACCCGCCTGTGCTCTGTCATATACCGGTATTCTTATCTCGATCTCTTCCGGATACACAAAGTTCTCAGGATCGTCTATCGACTCGATCAGCTTTGACTGATCGATATTGGGAATAGTTCTCGGTCCGCAGCCCGCGAGCGATACGCACATAGCGGAAACGCTTGCAAGCGCTGTGACTGTGCTTATTATTCTCTTTAATTTCATTCTGCTATACCTCCCTATTAACCCTTTACCGCGCCTATCATAACACCTGATACGAAGTACTTCTGTACAAACGGATATACGATTATAATAGGTATTGTCGCAAACATGATCGAAGCGGATTTGAGCATCTCCGGGTTCGGTGATGTGCTCGCATCAGCCTCACTTTCAGAAGTAGTAGCCGACTGGATCATCATCTGCAGCTTCAACTGGAGCGGCTTATACTTCTCTGACTGGATATAGTACAGTGCGTCTGAGAATGAGTTCCAACGACCAACCGCATAGAACAGCATGAGTGTTGCAAGAACTGATTTTGACAGCGGGAGAACGACCTGGAACAAGATCCTGAAGTCATCGCAGCCATCAAGCTCAGCAGCCTCTATCAGGCTCTCCGGTATCGAGTTCTGTATGAATGTTCTCAGTATTATCATGTTATATGCTGAGAATAGTCCCGGCAGGAATAAGCACCAGAATGAGTCAAGGATATTCAGGTTATCCATGAGTAAGTAGTCAGGGATTATACCCGCTGAGAAGTACATTGTTATAAGGAACAATGTTGCGAAGAAATATCTTCCCTTCAGCTTCGGTCTTGACAGCGCATAAGCTGAGAAGATCGTAACGATCATACCTGCGATCGTAAATGTTATAGTAAGGAACACCGTGAAGAACAGCGAGTGTACCATTTTTGCATCGCTTAAAATGCTTCTGTACGCGCTTACATTAAGACCCTTAGGTACAAGCAATATCTGCTGAGCATTAACATACTGACCCGAGCTTACAGATACCGCAGCGGTCTGAATGAACGGGAGAATACATATAAGCGACAACAGTCCTATGAATATGTATATAAGCACATCGGCGATCTTGTCGCCTGTTGACTTCTTGATTTTAACTGCATCCATTATATTTGACCCTCCTTATACTATACCGCTTTCGCCCATCAGCTTCGCGATCTTATCCGCAAGGAGAACGAGTATAACGCCTACTACGGACTGGAACAAGCCAACGGCTGTAGCCAGGTTAAAGTGGAAATTCGTAAGACCCTGATTATAAACGTACATCGAGATAACGTTTGCAACGTCATCATGCACCATAGTATTATCGAGTGTATACGGACGGTCAAATGAGCTTCCCATAATTCTTCCGAGCGCCATTATAAGCATAACGATAATCGTTGACTTGAGCGACGGAAGAGTGATCGACCAGATCTTTCTCCAACGACCTGCGCCGTCAACCGTTGCAGCCTCATAAAGCTCTGCATCGATACCGGTAATAGCCGCAAGATAGATGATGGTTCCCCATCCCATACTCTGCCATACACCTATAAATACGTATGAGAATATCCAGTGTGTAGGATCTGTTAAGAACGGTATCTCTTTGCCGCCTAAAGCCTTGATGATAACATTTATGTATCCGGGGTTTGTACCGAGGATCTGAGCTGCAATACCGCCTATGATAACCCATGAAAGGAAGTGCGGCAGGTAAAGAACGGTCTGTGTTACCTTCTTATACCACTTGCATTCGATCTCATTGATAAATATCGCAAGGATGACCGGTGCCGGGAAGCCGAACAGCAGGTCAAGGATATTCAGAAGCATTGTGTTCTTGAGAGCCTGCCAGAACTGCATGCTTGAGAACACCTGCTTGAATGTGTCAAAGCCCGTAAAGGTTGAGCCTGAGAAACCTAAAAACGGCTTATAGTCCATAAAAGCTATGGATAAACCGAGCATCGGCAGGAACTTGAATATAACAACAAGCGCTACCGGGATTATAAGGAGCACATATAACTCCCAACACTCCTTTATCTCATGCGCCAAGCTCTTTTTTCTCGGAGTCGCGCCTGTTTGTGTTTGGTTCTGAATCTTCATATTTCTCCTCCTTTATATCAGATTCTTAGAACAAAAAAGTATATATATATATTAGCATTTTTATGATCATTTGTCAATAGTAAACAAAGAAAAATAACGAATAACCTCAAAAATCTATTGTTTTTTTTAACAAAACACAGCTTTGTAATCTTTGTAATATTATCGTAATTCACAATTTATATTACATTTTATTAATTTATATCCATTATATGTAATAAAGCAGCGCTCATTCGGGCGCTGCCTTTATTATTTTTTTGGACAATTTGACTATAGTTATCTTGAAAGCGCAAATGCCTCGATAATGTCATCTATCTCCGCATCGTTTATCGCTACAAGCTCACCAAGATCCCGCGTAGCGATTATGGCCTTTGAGCTGTATTCGGCTACCTCAAGGCGGTCAAACGCATTAAGAAGGCTGGCACCGGTAATGATGGCGCAGTCATTCTTAATAAGCGCTATGGGTGTGTTCTGCTTGAATACCGCCGCGGTCTCCTCCGGATGCAGATAGTTTGCACCGAATTCGAGCTTCGGTATGTTTCGCATAAGTATATAGCTCTCAGGAATAGTGCGCGAATCAAGCTCCCTGTCAGTTACCGCAAATGCCATCATGCAGGGCGGATGAGCAATTATGATCGAGTTTACATGCGGCTGTTGCTTGTATATCTCGCTATGAAGCTTGACACTCTTGGACGGGAACTTTCCCATTTCCTTGTAGTTGCCATTGATCTTGACAAGATCCTCCGGTTCAAGATACTTTCTGTCCGCGCCCGACGGAGTAATTATAAAGCTGCCGTCAGAGAGCTTCTGAGAAAATGTTCCCTGTGTGCTTGTAAAAAGCTGCTGGTTATAAGCGCGGCGAATGAAATTTATCATATCACGACGGACTTCCTTCTCCTCGCTTGTTATGTTGTTAGACACAAATTCATCCATCACAATATGCTGACGCGACTTGTACCAATCTATCTGCTCAGCCGTTAAACTGTTCGGCTCACATCCCATATTGTGCGCGTCTATTTCTATTCTCGCGCTGAAATCAAGCGTCTCAAATGACTTGAACGCATCGAACATTGACTTTGCGCCTATAACAACACCGTGATTTTCAAGAATCACAGTGTTGAAGCCCTTATCGAACTCCTCACTTATCTTTGCCGCAAGATCATCCGAGCCGGGAAGGCCGTACTTTGCCATTGCTATTTCGCCACACTGGAAGCGCACATTCGGGATCATGCTCGTGTGCGGCAGCTTCCGTACGATCGAAAATGCTACCAATGCCGGCGGATGCGCGTGGAGCACCGCTTTAATATCCGGTCTTGTTTTATAGACATGCTGGTGGAACGGGTATTCGCTTGACGGCTTATGATTACCGATTATCGTGCCATCAGGCTTTATGCATACCATATCCTTTCTTGTAAGGCTTCCCTTATCTATTGAGCCGGGTGTTATCCATATATCGCCGTTATCATCGAGTATGGAAAGATTACCGCCTGATGTGGTGGTCATTCCGTAGCCGTAGATTCGTTCCATGAACATAACCAGCTGATCGGCAGGATGAAGCATATCAAGATTCATATAGATCACCTCTCTTAGAAAATTCAATTAAATGTATTTTACCATAAAACTTATAAAATGTCCATAGTATTTTTTAGTTTATTTTTGTGTTTCAAGCATCCTCACGATCCATGTTTAAAATATATTCTCCCGCTTTGCATCCTGCCGCCTTTCCTACCGCGTTGTAGGCGGATTGATGATAATGATATCCATCCTTCATTTCATTAATATGTGGCTCAAGGCTTGCGGCAAGAATAAAATCATCATCTGTCTCACAAAGCTTCCTTTGCGCTATACGTATCGTTTTATAATACTTATCCCTGTTTGCTGTGTCCGGATATTTGATATAGTTATAATGTCCGATCTGAACCATAAAGCATTTTTGTGCGCCGTGCGCCTTGAACATATCAAACAGCCTTCTTGTACTCTTTATGTATCCTTCCTCTGTTTGTTTTATGTCCCCATCGCTCTCACCCTGACACCAGATAACAAATATATTGTCAATAGCTATCCCGTTCTCAGTCAGGAATTCCTTTGCTCTGTCAAGTCTATCCACTGCGTCATTTATAAGCCCGTCAAGCCACTCTATCGTGTTCGTGCCTCCCTTTGATGCCGAAACAGCAACGATCTGTCTTGCGCACACTCTGTAATACTCGTTCACAAACGCTGAGACCATACTGCCGCTCCGCTTTGTTCCGCCCTCATACCGGTCATCAAGTCCTCCGGTCTTGTCCTCACCAAGACCGAAAGGCTCTCTTATCGGAACAAGTCTTTCGGGTTCGCTTATTGGCTTGTATTCATATCCCGTTACGCACTCCGGAGCTTCGGACGCCTCCCCTCTGCCGGACATATTCGATTGTCCGGCAAATATAATAAGATCAACCGATTTTACCATACTTATGATCACCAACTTTTTTGTTTTTCCAATAATCCAGAGTCGGAAGCAGCTGTTTCAGATATGCGCGAGCCTGATCCTCGGTAAAGCTCTCATTTACTATATGCACAACACATATATCGATCATTTTGTCCATATCGGTATATGTGTACTTTCCGTCGACATAGCACCATTGACAATAATCCTCGCTTAGCGTTCCGTCCACGTTTCTGCCGAGGATCCCATCCTCGAGCGGCATTCCGCAGCACTGACATATCCTCTGTCTTTTATTTGTGCTCATGCATTTACCTCCCGTTATTTTCTGTTTGCCTTTAATCTGCCCTTAAACAAGTCAGCCATTAGCTCTCGTCCTCTTTTAGTTGCTAATTCATCAATTCTCATTTCACCGTTGAACACCAATGTCATGATACCGGTATATGCTTCGCCCAATGCCGCTGTTATTACGCCCGCGGTGCTTGCAGATATTGCTGCTCCAAAAACAGTACCCGCTCCGGGAACAAGCTTCGCCAAATTGGAAACTATGCTTCTGCCAAGCAAGGTAGCGCCGCCCGCACCCAATGTTGATGTCAGAAATGCGGTCAAAACACTGGTATTCACATCAAAACCAAATATCACTGTAATGGTCGCGATCATTGAAAGCTGTGTTGGAATAAGCAATGCTGCATCAGCGAACGGGATAGGCGCAGCTCCTTCGCTCGCAGCTGCCAACGTTGCCGCCGCAATCGCCGCCTGAGCTCTTTTTTTCTTTTCAGCCAGATTCGCTATCTGAACATTTTGCAATGTATCAAAAAGCTCATCCGGCAAGGTTTCCCCCATCACATGAATAAGCACATCCAATCCATAAGACGGTATCACAACACCGTCATCGATCTCATAATCTTCTGCAAGAACACTAACTATCTGAACCACATCTAAATTCTCATTTAATAATACTTGACGCAGCTCCTCGGCTCTTTTCTTAGAAAAAGATTGTGTTAATACAATGATGATCGGTACTTGCGTAACCTGATTATACTTAGATATTTCCTTTATCCACTCGATCTCTTCCGGTTCAACGCGATTAGATGCGGTATTTATACAATACCAAATACAATGGACAGTTTCATTGATATCTCTTGAGGATATCCCCTTATTGATTATATCAACGATCTCCTTCTTAACTTCATTTTGTACATCCCTTCCTAATTCAAAGCCGCGAGTATCATAAATTGCAAGCGGTATGCCTTTTTTTGTGATTTTACGCATGTGTTGAGTAACCGGTTTTCCAATTCCGGTTTCTGCAAGCTTCTCTTTAAACACAGCGTTTATAAGTGTTCCCTTACCTACTCCTGTTTTTCCGGCTACTATTATGTTCAACGTTTGAAGATTTTTGATCTTTTCAGCGATCGCATTCATAGTATCCTGAACTACTTTTGCCGCATCGTATGTCATTCATTCTCCTCCTCTATCCATTGTTTAAGCTTTTGCTGCAACAGATTCTTGTCCGGTAGATACAGCCATTTTGACGCGTATATAGTCGCTTTGTCCGGCAAAGTCATTTCTACCATAGCGTCATTTTTCCGCATAAAAGAATACCTGTAGTCAGATTTTCTTCATGGGAAACAGCAGGATAAAAACGCTTATTCATCATAATTCCTCCCTTGTATACAAGACCTGTAGCAAAATGCAGCAGGCGTCAAGGAATATCCTACTGATATATGCCGATCATCAGCTTCCCGCCTTGTATGATCCTACCGCTAAGCTCGGCAGTCTCAAGCCATTTTAACGCATCGCTGTCGGTATATATCACCGGCTTGGTCTCTGCCGCTTCACCATCACCTGCATTGTTGTTTTCTATGAATAATTTACAGGGCTTACCCTCACAGTCCGTACCCTCAAGCATATATCGGGCCGACATTTGCGTATGATCTCCTATGAGCTGCATATCACAGCCGCCATCCATGATATTGCCATTGAACAGATCGCTGTCGCAGTAGCCGTCAAACAAAACCATACGAAGCGTTTTATCGCCCGCTTTCAGCTCGTGTATTTTGTTTATATTGATATGTATTCTAAGTATCTCTCTCATCTTCGCACCGTCAGAAATTATGACCGTTCCAGCCCCAATCAGTTATAGGGTGGTATGTCACATACACGGCGTTGCCGGGTATGCCAAGCTCCTTTTTCAATATATCGCAGATAAGTCCTGTCATCTTATCGTATGCGTCAGGCACCGCATTCCCGAAAAGGCTTACGGATATATACGCGCCCTTATCAAGCTTTTTGCCGCTAAACCACAGATCATAGTTGTCCTCTATCCCTACCATAAGATAGGCTTCCGTCTTATTTAGCGCTGTAACAGCGATTCCAAGCTCCGACTTTATCCTTTCCTTTTTTTCCGGCGTTAACGCCGTAGTGATCTTTGCATCAATAAATGGCATGACAATTTACCTCCTGTTTGCTTCCATTTTGTTTAGTATTCCTTCCGCGTCAACTCCCGGATGCGTGACCTTTATCATTGCGACCTGATCGACAAAGGCTTTATCCGTTTTCAGCTTCGCCGCTATTGCTCCGGTATCCATTCCCTTGTCCATTAGCTTTATAATACGTCCAATAACGCTCATTCTGTCACCGTCCGGGATGCTTACCGCCGGAACGCCGTTTTCGATATCTATTCTTGTTACCATTGTTCCGGCATCCGATATATCAAGCATTGCCATCGTCACCGGCATAGAAAACCTGCGTTTGCCGCAGCTGCCCGGATTCAGCCATAAAGAGCCGTCCACATCTTCCTCATAGTATTTGTGTGTGTGCCCGAAAATAACAATATCGGCTTTGATGTCTGCCGGGATATCCCTTTTATTATGCACGAGGAAGAAGCTCTTGCCATCCAGCTTAAATTCAAGCGTTACCGGAAGCTGCTTGGCCCATTCCTTATCATTATTGCCGCGCACCACAAATACAGGCTTGCTCTCGCCCGCTGTGCGCCTTATTTCATCAAGCACCGATTGCGAATTGATGTCACCGCCATGTATAACCGCATCACAGCCATCTATTATTTCCCTGACCTCAGAGCGCAAACACCCGTGTGTGTCCGACAAAACAGCTATCTTCATCACAGAACCTTTACAAGCTCATCCCTGCTCCTGTATTCCTTATGCCTGGGCGACGGCTCACAATCCGCCGCGATCCTACCCATCGGCAGCAGCGCGATCAGGTCATAAGCCTTTGTCTCCGGGAACAGATCCTTTACCTTGTTTACATCGAAATGCCCTATCCATGTAGAGCCGTAGCCCAGATCATGTATCTCAAGCATCATCTGCGTTGTAACGATGGACGCGTCAACATCAGCAGAGTTTTTATTATCAAACGGTCTTACCCAAGCTTCATCAGCCTTTGAGCCGATCATGAAGATAACATCCGCCGGCGCGATGAACTGCATCTTTGTGCATGACAGCAGCTTTTCTTTTGCTTCCGCGCTCTTTATAACCCAGATTTTAAACGGCTGACAATTCACCGCCATAGGCGCGCAGATCCCCGCCTCGATCACCTTATCAACATCCGCCTGCGGCACCTCGCCGCCCTCAAATTTTCGTACCGAATACCGGTCATTTGCTAAGTCTAAAAATGCATTCATGATTTTGTTCCTCCTTTATTTATTCCACTCTCAATGCTTTAAATACGGCATCCTCCGCGCTCGTGTATGGTATCAGCTGACATTACATCTTCCTCCTGTACACTTAAGCATTTAACTACAGCTCACTCTTAATATTTTAGCATATTTAGGCAAGAAAATCAATCCGATTTGCGGGATTTTTTTATCGATGCTGTTGCGGGATTTTTTTATCGATGCTACGCTTTATCCTCCATTAATGACTACAACCTCCTATTATACTTAAAATCATGATCAGCGCCCAACCGATCGCAGCAATACATCTTGGCTATCAGTCTTAGCCGCTGAAGCCGGAATCGTTTGAGCCGCTCACATTGCTGCCTGAGTTTGTCAAGGGCTTCTGCCAAGCGCACAAAAAAAGAAGCACTTTTTCAGGTTGGTTTTCTTTTATATTTTTAGCTAAATTTAAAACAATAGCAAAAATTTTGAATTTTGTTTTTGATTTTATGAGATTATATGATATAATAAATACAATAGAGGTTTGAGCCAAACAGGGATAATCTTATAAGGAGAAAAAAAGATGCTGATTATGAATGAACCATTATCAATTGTTCGCTATTTTATTAATATTGTCTAAAATGAATTTTTGCGCCTTCTCACTGTAAAGAAGCTTATCATATACTTCGCCGGTCGATTTCCTTGTTCCTTGTGTCATTGTAATTCCCAGCTCACGCGAACGCTCATTCAGAATCTTGCGATTACGGACATAAGTCTTTGTTTCAGTTGTTCTTGTTGTTTCAATAGAAAGATATCCGTTATCAACAAGCCAGTTTGCTATTTTTGTACCTGTAATTCCAGATACGTTTTTGGGTGTTGTAGCGTTTATCCTTTTTGCCAAATCGCTTATACCTATCGGTGTTTGCGATAATCTGACCTGTGAACACTGCTGTGGGGTAATAGCAAACGGTGTCTTTTCCTGTTTGGCTATCATCTTATCTATAAGATCGGCAACATATTCACAGCACTTTTGTATTCTCGGCTGGGATATGCTATCACCCTCAGGCGCATACTCTCCGGTCAAAGGGTTTATGCCCTCCGACATCGCAGTCATATATAGCTTTGCACGTTTTAATATCCGAATATTCTCCATAAATCAAACCTCAAATACAACATTTTTATTAGTTTTTAATTAGTATATCATAAAATCATCCATATTTCAATATGATCACTCAAAAAATAACCGGGCGCAAACCGCGCCCTGTATGATCATATTCAGTTCTTCTTCATTCCCGTTCCCATCACACGCTTCGTCTTAAGCTTATCAAGCGCTTCACAAGCGACGGTGTTTGTCGCTATGCGACACACCTACGAAACGCAAGCGTTTCGCTCACCGAAGCGCACAAAAAGAAACACTTTTTATTGTTTGTTTTGCATAGTTTCACTCAAAGATTATTGGTTGTTTTGCGCAAGAGAAGAGAACACTTATTCGCATATTGCACCGCACGCTTTTTCATCAAACGCTATACCGTACTTAATGATATTCCGATATCCCCGGCTTTCAGCTTCTCTACTGTAATGCTTGTCATTGATCTGCTTTAATGCTTCCATACATTTTCTTTCAATAACGTCGCTATCCTTGCATACTTTCAGCTCCATTATGAGTGCATTATCCAACTTATTCCTATGATAAAGTATAATGTCACAGCGTCCGTCTCCGATCTCACGGTTTGATTCAAGACGATAGTACTTGTTGTTTCCCATAAGTCCAGCCAAAAGCCCATGATAGAAGCTTTCTCCTCTGTCAAAAAAGCTTATGCTCTCATTAAGCAGATCTGTTATTATTTCAGCAAATCCGTCCGCATCACGGGATAGCAACGCTTTATATAATCCGCTCCTATCCACTTTGCTCTTCTGAACATCGAAATATGCTGTGATTATCTTTCTGTAGCAAAGATATATTTCTTTATTGGGGATAACAAGTGTGTATAGTATGTCCCCGTCTATATTTTTGGAGTCGATCTTCTTCAGGTAGCCTGTAAAGAACAAAAAGTTCCACATATTGCTTCTTTTATTATCAAGATCAGCGTATGTCACAGTCTCATCAAGATATGCCTCTACGCTGCCGCCGTTCATAAGCGTCTCTACATCCTGTCTTACATCAGCATCTGCATCCTCTACAAGCTTTCGGATAATGCTGTTTGAACTACTGTTCACCCACTCCGCTCTCGGATATTTATCACTCTCAGTTAGCAGACGATCCACATAATTCATCACACTCCATGGATTATATATGTCCTTATCGCCGAAGGTATATCCGTCATACCATTCTTTCGCAGTATCAAAGTATTCTCCGAGATCATAGTATTCAAGCAGCTGCTTCACCTCAGATTCTTCAAATCCGAAATACTCAGCATACCTCTGATCAAGTATAGAATTTACTTTAAGGTTATTTAGTCCTGTAAATATACTTTCCTTTGATAGTCTCAGGCATCCTGTAATGACGGCAAATTCTAGTGAATTGTTTGTCTTAAGAGCTGATTCAAACAGCGATCTTATAAATCCTATCATTTCATCATAAAAGCCTCAAAAATATGCATTCTCTAACGGTACATCATATTCATCTATGAGTATGATAGCCTTTTTACCATAGTATTGTTCCAGACACTCTGATAAAAGCTTTAATGATTCCTTAAACAAATCTGCATCTGCTTCTGATGATGAATACACTCTCAAATACTCTTCTCTTAGTTTTGCATCAAGTCTATCCGTATCCGTTATATATCTATATTTTATATACTGTCTTCTCACTTCATTGCATAGGCTGCCAAGCGCCATATTAAAATCCGGCTGCTTCCCGCCCTTCATAGAAAGCATGATCACGGGATGAGTATTGCGGTAATTCTTAAACTCATCAGAACACTCAGAAATTCTCAGTCTATCAAATATATAGGCGTTATCCTTTTCGTTAACGTCAAAGAAATATTTGAGCATGCTCAAATTAAGCGTCTTGCCAAACCGTCACGGACGCGTAATGAGATTCACTTTACCGCTGGCTTTGATAATATCATGGATAAGCATGGTCTTATCAACATAATAAACCTTTTTATCTATGACCTCTTTAAAATCCTCATATCCTACAGTTACGATCTTTCTATCTGCCATACATGACACCTCCTATGCGGTCTCTTATAATATGAGTATATCACATTAATGGTTTTATTTCAATACTTTTTATACATACTATTTTTATAAACTATCAAGCAGCTCTTCAGCAATACCTGTGCTTTCCAGCCTCATTATGCTTTCCTCCGAGCTGTCATAGCTTAAAAGATTAATGCTGCCGTACCATATTATTCTTTTATCTATAACAGCAAACTTTTGATGTATCTTCGATTTGAACATAAGCATGAAGCCCGCATCCTCTAAAGTCTTAAAGCAGCTTACTACTCTTGATCTGTTTATATCATTGCTGTAATCCTCTGCCGGTCTTGTAAGTATAGTTTTGTTTCCTGTTATCGAATCGAAAAACGGCAGTAATCTGTAAACTGTTCTTTTTGAGACAAACGGACTTACAATAAACACCTCCCGGCTTGCTGAGCTTACATCTGTTATGAACATCTCTAAAAAATTTGAGCTATCAAAAATACGGCTTACACTTTTCTCAAGCTCATTCTCGCACCTTGTCCGATATCCGATACTACTGTAACCGATTAGCCTCTTTTGATACATCCGCTCCAGCATCGGAACACTTATATCTATATAATCATATATTCTTACTTCTTTTTTGTTTTCATAGTCACGATGAAGTCTTCCCGCATATTGAGCAAGTGTCCCTTTCCAGGAGATCGGCATAGCAAGAAACAGAGTATCAAGTCGAGGAAAGTCAAAGCCTTCACCCACGTATTTTCCTGTTGCTATAATTACAATCTTCTCGTCTTGAGATACAGAGTTCAACTTACCGATCGTCTCATCATTTTTTCTTCTGCTCATACCTCCAACAAGCTTTATTACACTATACCCATTTAACTTTTCCGCGAGAATGTCCACATGCCTTGTCCGCTCTGTCAATATTATCGGCGTTCTTCCTTCTGCTAAAACCAATTTACAATCATCTACTATCATATCATTTCTAAGTTCATCCTTGACCATATCAGCATATATCTCTGACAACCTGCTGTCTATATGCCTGAATGGAGTAAATCTTGGCAACATATAATGCTCAAACGATTGCTGTTCTGATCGTTTTCTGTTATCTGCTTTATATGCTATATTACCACACTGCATAAATATTATAGGCTGATGTCCGTCCTGTCTCACAGGTGTAGCTGTAAGTCCATAAACATATTTCGCATTTACTTCTTTCAGGATCTTTTCAAAACTGAATGCCGACACATGATGGCACTCATCAACAATAATCATTCCATAATTCTTCACTATATCATTTACTTCATTATCACTGATAAGCGATTGCATGACCGCAACATCTACTATACCTCTCAAGTCATGTTTTACTCCGCTAAATTGTCCGATCACACTCTTTTTTCTTTTTCGCCCTTTCGGTGTATATTCAACGGGAGGAGCTTCGTTAATGATTAAAAATTTTTCAAGTTGATCTCTCCACTGCTTTAAAAGATTTGATCTATGTACCAAAATCAAAGTATTAATTTTACGTTTTGCCACTAATGCTGCTCCAACAACAGTCTTTCCAAATGCTGTTGCTGCTGATAAAACACCACAATTCTTTTTTAGCAATGCTCCAAGAGCATCACTCTGCTCCTCTCGAATTATCACTATTATCCTCGTAAAGCTCACCGGTCTCCATGTTTCCAAGATCCTTTATATACCTTTTCACATCACCCTCTGAAACTCTTATAATATCATTTAAAAAAGACCACTGATCAGCATACGGTTGAAATCTCTCATTCACAAACATTGAGTTCCCCTTTGATCTTGGCTGTTTTTGAAGAGGAAGTGCTATAAGATTTCCAAATCCGCCATTTGGCATTGTATCCTGATTGGGAAAGAGTCTGTCATAAGAGCTGAATTTTATTTCATGTCTCTTATCCATCGCTGCTGTAAGAATACAACTCCCAAGCTTCCTTACTGTAGCAGCGGATATATTCTCATTAAAAAATACCCATAAATGTCCGCCATTACCGGAGCGCGATCTTTCTATATATGCAGGTATAAATCTTTCCTTGCATAGTTCGTTTACCGCTGATATATCCTGCATCCACATTTCATCATCAAAATCAATTGCCAAAAACCTGCATGTTTCATCTTTCAACAATGGATATATGCCCACCGTGATATTGCCCCTTAAATGGTCATTTATGACTTTGGGACTCATCGGCAAATAGTTCTTATTCTCGCACTCTGCACATTTCATATTCGGCTTCATACAAACATTTGGTACCCACTCATTTGCACAAGCCGGCGAGTAGCCGGAACTACCCTTCTTATTCTCCCACCGCTTTGCGTATACATCATCTCTACCAATAAAAAGCGACATGAATAATCGCATCTTTTCTGTTTCACTGCTATACATCGTAACACCTGTGCGAGTATAATTTTCCATCGGTATGATCCCTTGGGTCTCCCACCATTGTTTGGAGCAGGTAAATATCCTCTTATTATTATACACTTCTCTGTAAATCACAAACTGCTCCTCATTTTCACTGTTTATCGCGTTTGCAATCACTTTATATGCGATTCCCGATTGTGAAATATATTTACCCGGAACAATCATTCTAAATCACTGACTCCTTTTTGAACTGCATGACTCTAACCAATAACTATATTTATCATCGTACCACAAAAACTGAACCACGTCAAGATAGAACAGGGATTTTTAAAAATCAGAAACAAACAGGGATTTTTAAAAATCAGAATAGTAAGACTGCGACCCATAAAAGATCGCAGCCTATTAAATGGTTCGTCAGTTCTTTTTCATTCCCGTTCCCATCACTCGCTTTGTCTTAAGCTTGCTCTGGAGTTTGTCAAGTGCTTCCCCGAAGCGCTGGAAATGCACTACCTCGCGCTGACGCAGGAACTTTATAACCTCGTTTACATCCGGGTCATCCGACAGGCGGAGGATATTGTCATAGACCGCGCGTGCTTTCTGCTCCGCTGCCAAATTCTCATAAAGATTTGTGAGCGGATCACCGGTTACGGCGATACTTGCCGCCGTAAACGGCGAGCCCTGCGCGTTTTGCGGATATACCGATGCGCCGTTATCCGCATAGTATTCCCATGAGCCCATTTTAAGCCATTCATCAGCCGGAGCCTCCGCAGAAAGCTGCTTTACAAGCGTTCCGACCATCTCTAAATGCCCAAGCTCCTCCGTCCCTACCTATTATCCAAAATAGCTACTCCGTTTTAGATAGCATAAATACATCAAGATTAGGGCAAACATTTAAGGACTGTTATAGCAGATTTAATGTTACTGTATTGATACCTGTATGATATAGATGAAAATATCCGCACCCATATAAATGAATGCGGATATAATTTAAAACAGATCGCTATGCGTTCCTGTTCTGGTTAAACCTAAAACCAATACATCTTTATCAATACGATAGATAAGAAGCCAATCCGGCTGTATATGACATTCACGATAACCGTTATAATTACCGTCCAAACCATGATCTCTATATTTTTCAGGTAAGGTTTCACCATTAGCAAGTATATTAACTACTTCCTCTAAAAGCAAAGGATTATATCCTCTTTTCATAGCAAGTTTGTAATCCTTCCTGAACTTTGCTGACATCTCTATATCGTACTTCATGCATTTAAGTCCTCAAATAATTCTTTTGTACTCTTATATCTTTTTGTTTCTACCTTTCCGCTGATAATATCGTCCATTTCACGCATAGCTGCAAGCGTTTCAGCATTTGGTATATCTGTAGCTATTTCAAACGGTATTTTACCTTGACGGACTACTTGATGAAGAAAAATATTCATAGCAGTTGTCATATTCAGTCCCATGCTTGCAAGCATTGTTTCTGCCTGTTTTTTTAAATCAACATCCATTCGTATGCTCATATTTGTTGTTGCCATAATCATCACTCCCTGATATTAGTGTATTTATTGTATCACATAATATGTGCATTGTCAATACAAAATAAGCATACGATAAAGTTCCTCAAAAACAAAATGCCGGATGCGGTCGCATCCAGCTGTTCTTATCAGCAGTTGTTTTTTTACTCCTGTTCCTATCACGCTCTTAGTCTTAAGTTTGCTGTGGAGCTTGCCGAGAGCTTCATGCGTACAAAAGAAACACTTTTCACGCAAATAACCTATTTACTTATTTCATCAATAACATCACCTGCGCAGTACTTTGAATATTTTATAATGATATTATTATATGTTTGTGGTTCAATATCTTTCAAAAAAGCTATATACCCTAATATTGTTTCTGGACTACCTTTTTTATGAATTATTTTATCATAAACCATTTTTCTTATTGCATTTCTTTGTTTTGTCCCCACCGAAACTCTACCATCATTGCTTAATACAACCCCTGTTACCTTTCTACAATATTTATTTGAAATAAAGCTTGTTTTTTTTGTATTAATTTTAAAACCATTATCGCTTAATTCTGCGCTCACAAAATTTTTTACTTCTTTGGGTATATAATAGTTAGATGATATATATATGTCATCCGCATACCTCGAATAAATCCATCCATTTCTGTTACAATAATCAATCATCTTTTCATCAAAATTATACATAACTATATTTGAAATAATCGGTGAGCTAACTGTTCCTATGCATAATTCATCATTTCGAAAACATATTTTTTTGATATCACTAAATGCTTCAGAACTATCAATTCCTATCTCATCAAAAATATGACTATGATTTGATAAAGCACATCTCAGCATTTCAAAATGAATATTGAAAAAAAAGTCTTTTATATCTGTGTGAAATATGTGCTTTGATAATCTATGTATATCTGCATGTCGCTTTATAGAGTCTCCTTTTTTATATGCATAAGCGCCTTTTGATACAGGAATCTTTGCGAGTATATTTTCTACTATCCAATACTGCATCGCTTTTAACTGAGGACTTGCTTGTGATATACGTCTTGTTTTGCCATCCCTTTTATTTATATAATAATCCTTATAGTAAAAAGCTGATCGATATACTATTTTAGACAAATAACTATGATCTATTTTAAAATCTTGTGCCATTCGTGCTATAATATTCATTTACCATCATTTCCCTTGTATCTATATTTTCTACATATTAAATTATTTCTTTCTATATCAGCACCATTACCATAGAATTTTAACATAAAGCTTGGTATTTTTTTATAATACTCAGTTGTTATAATATTATTATCAATTTCGATAAGTCCTACAATTTTTAAAAGTTTTAATATATAATCATATCTTATTTCTTTATTGAATTTTTCACCATCACTTTTCACGAATGTAAAGTGGGTAAAAGACTTTATCTTTTTATACAGTTCTATTAAGTCAGATCGCATAATTGGTTGCGTTATTTTAATTATCTCTAACAATTCCAAGACGAACGAATTGATCAAAACCTTGTTAGCGTCAGTATTAATATTACGTTTATTTATAGCGGAGTTTTTTAATTGAAACTTTTCTATAATTTTTCCTACAGTACTCCTCAATTCCGAACTACTTAAAAGACCATTATTATATAAAGGTGCATATACTACTTTTGCTCCATTATTTTGAGCTTTTGCCACAGGTCCAGTCATAATAAATGATTTACTATATCTATATTTATTATCAATCACTAATATTAATTTTTTATTAAACAGTTTATCTGCATATGAAAAAGCTCCCAACTCGCTATATGAACCTGCACTTTCCACAAAAATAATTATGACATCACTAATCTCAGCAAGAAATTCCTCGAAAGTTAACAGATCAATATCTGAATTATATGTATCGTCCCATAGTTTTTCTGACAACACAAAAAATATGTCATCATTTTGAGCTGTTATATACTTTTGAATGGTGCCTCTATTTGTTGAATAATATTCTTCATTTTCATATGCTTTGCCACATAAAAAAACAAATTTAGGATAGGAGATATATTTAAATTTATTTTTTTCGAAATGTGCTCTCAAATTCTTAATCATATGATTAGAATATATCCGATTATCCATGATATCTCCTACCCCTAATTTATTTTCTAAAGTACTTACACACTAAGCCGTTGATGCAAACTGCTTGTAATGAGGATTACAAGCAGTTTGTAGCAACGGCTTGTAATCGCCCCAATTCATCTGACCCTATTTAACACAAGGCACTATATACACATTTTGTGATATATCTTACTAAGTACTTTATTTATTAATTATATCATATATTTTCATTTAAATCAACATCTTTTAACATTTTTCTCAAGTTTATTATTACCTTTTATCATTAGGTAACATTCATAAAAAGACTGCAAACCCAAGTATAGCAATGTATTTTAAGCATTTTCTAACAAAGTCAATGAAAATCTAAATTCTGAATATTACCTTTTGTTATTCCGAAATCAAAAGGTAATATTTTTTCTGTAAAAAATTTCAAACTCGCCCGTTTACATTTATTGAGGTTTGTTATACAATTAAATCCGGATATTATATAATTGTAAACATGAAAAGAGGAATTATAATGGTACATGAGGTAGAGCCTATACGCAAGATAAAGGACATCAATAAAATCAAACAGTATCTTTTGGGAAAGAACAATAAAAGAGATTACTGTATATTTGTTGTCGGCATAAATATAGGGTTAAGGGCTGGGGATCTATTATCTCTTAAAATGAGTGATGTAACAGACGGTAAAATAATATTTGATGAGGTTACTATCAAGGAGCAGAAAACAGATAAGAATAAAACCTTTACTCTGAATAAGAGTGCAAAAGGAGCTATCAAGCTGTATTTAGATACACTTTCAAATATAGACTTAAACGATTATCTCTTTAAAAGCAGAAAAGGTGAACATCTCGGAGTAAGACCGCTACATCATATTATCAAGACCACATTAAGAGATTTAGGCATAAAGGGGAATTACGGTACACATTCATTAAGAAAAACAATGGCCTTCCACCGATATCAGAATAATGTACCCATTGAGACCTTGCAGAAGATGTTAAATCATTCTTCAAGCACAATAACATTAAGATATATAGTTATCACAAAGGAAGTCATTACAGACTGTTATAACGCAGTTAATCTGTGATATATATTCAGAAGTTAGTTATGCTTCTGAATATATATCGGCAATTACATACTTTAATTAGTATTTTCATTGTTTTCAGTGTTTTGCTGTAGGTGTTCAAGGGCAAATTCACAGCATTGAACAACCAATTGATTAAAAGAAATACCTTGTTTAGCTGCAATATTCGCTATAGTATCAATAAGAGTGTCAGGCATTCTGATAGTGCGGTTTGAGCTTGTTGGTTTTTTTATTATGAATTCCATATATAGACCTCCGAACAATAAAAGTATAATATAATTTTAACCGATTTTAGCATTCAAAGATACAAGCAAAAATATATTCAACTTTTAAGTTAAAAAATAGTCGCAATAATAAAAATTATGTGATATAATGTCATATAATAATATTTGAGTGCGACAAATGGAAGGTGATATGATGGCTAATATAGCACAAGTAATTAAATATGAGGGCGATAATTCCACATTCATATGGAAACACCCTTGTGAGGATTTCAATTCTACCACACAGCTTATAGTGCATGAATCTCAACAGGCTGTATTTTATATGAACGGTCAACTACTTGATGTGTTTGAAGCGGGCAGACATACGCTTGAAACTCAAAATATACCTCTTATACGCAAGTTCTTTAATAAGCCCTATGGAGATACTTCCCCATTTCATTGTGAGGTATACTTTGTAAACAGGACAGAGCAGATGGCTGTTAAGTGGGGTACAGACAGCAAAATAGAGTATATGGAACCAACCTACAACTTCCCTATTCAGATAGGTGCAAGCGGTGAAATGAGTTTAAGAGTAGCGGACTGTAAAAAACTGCTTATAAAAATTGTAGGTACAGAAAATAATTTGACACAAGCGGCTGTTGTTCAGAAATTTCGCGCTTTTTTAATGACAAAGCTTAAAACATATATGTCAACATATATCCGCGAACACAAAGTAAGCATTTTTCAGATTGATGAAAGGCTGACAGAAATATCTGACAGCTTGCATAAAATGTTAATGCCCGATTTTGAAGAATACGGCGTATCGTTAGTACATTTCTTCGTTACAACCATTGTAAAGCCTGAAGATAATAGTACATATAAAAGGTTTAAAGACTTACATTTCAGACAATATGCTGATATTGCAGAAGCAAGGCTAAAACAAAGTGTTGATATTATCGGTCAAGAAACCGAAAAACAGAAAATGATACTTGAAGCAGAGGGATTGGCGGCAAAACGCAATATTGAAGGATATACATATCAACAGGAACGAGGATATGATATAGCACAGTCAGCAGCAAGCAACGAAGGCAGCGGAAACATGACAAATTTAGGTGTCGGTCTTGGCATGATGGCAGGTGTAGGGAGTACAGTCGGCGGACTTGTAAATGAAAGCATCGGAAACGCTATGAAACCTCAAAACATTTCAAACACATCTAAATGCCCTAAGTGCGGAAATGAATTGCCTGAAAATGCAAAGTTTTGTTTGGAATGTGGGGCAAAAATAGAAACCCTTTCAGAAAATGAAATGCTGTGTCCTCATTGCGGAAAGAAAACGCCAAAAGGCAAATTCTGTATGGAATGCGGTGGAAAATTACAATTAAGCTGTCCGAATTGCGGAAAAGATGTCCCCGGCGGTGCAAAATTCTGTTTAGAATGCGGTCAGAAATTGGAGGGTTAAGCTATGAACAAAAATGATATAAGAATTATCGTATCTGCTATAATTGCGGCTATTGTAGTATCGTTGCTGTTTTTTATAGCAGATATAACAAATGTTTTTGTAACAGATTATATATTTGCTTTGATAGCGATTACGGGTATAGCTGTTAGTTTGATATGTTTTAATAAGAACGACATAACAAAACCACCGCAGGGACTTTCATTTATATATACAGCGGTTATATATGGTGTAGTAAATGTTATCTTCTCAATCATTGCATATTATGTTCCGTTGTCCGTAAAGATTACGATTATCGCTCATGTAGCCATACTTGCAGTATTTGCGATACGGAGTATGGCGCTTATATCGGGCAGTGAATACATAAATAAGGTTGATGAAAAAGCAGAAATAAAGCATAGGGGAATTGTAAAAGAAAAGGAAAGTTATTGGAAGTGAGATATAATAAATGGAAATAAAAGAAAAACTTAAAGACCTAATAAATGACATTGATTCCGACTTGGAAATATGTAAGAATCATTTTAAATATTCTGATAGCATAGATGATGATTTTTTTACCTACCAGCAAATAAATTTAATGCGATTAAGAGAAATAACAGATATATTATCTGAAATAATTCAAAAAATATAAAGAGAGGGATAAAAATGGCAATACTAAAATGTAAAATGTGCGGCGGTAATTTAGAGGTTATTGAAGGTCAGAATTATGCTACTTGCGATTCTTGCGGAAGTACCATGACTTTACCCAAAGTAAACGATGAACGAATAGTAAATCTGTTTAACCGCGCAACGCATTACCGTCAACAAAATGAATTTGATAAGGCTCTTGCTACATATGAAAGCATTTTGGAAGAAGACAACGAAAATGCAGAAGCGCATTGGGGCTGCGTTCTTTCAAGATATGGTATTGAATATGTGGAAGATACAAGAACGCATGATCGAATACCTACTTGTCACAGAGTGCAGAATGATTCTATTTTAGCCGATTTGGATTATAAAGAAGCTATAAAATATGCACCTGACAATCATTCAGCAGAATTATATAAAGCCGAAGCAGAAAAAATTTCGGAAATCCAAAAAGGTATTTTAAACATTGCGAGAAATGAACAGCCTTATGATATATTTATATGCTATAAAGAGAGTGATGTAAACGGTAAGAGAACTATTGACTCTACTCTTGCACAGGATATATATTATCAGCTTACCAATGAAGGATACAAAGTATTTTTCTCTCGTATAACATTAGAGGACAAGCTCGGCGTAGAATATGAGCCTTATATTTTTGCAGCTTTAAATTCTGCAAAGGTTATGCTTGTAATCGGTACAAAGCCAGAACACTTTAATGCTGTTTGGGTTAAAAATGAATGGGCGAGATTTTTAGATATTACAAAAAAAGACAGAAATAAATTGATCATACCCTGTTATAGAGATATGGACGCATACGATTTGCCTGATGAGCTTTCTATGTTTCAAAGTCAGGATATGGGCAAAATTGGCTTTATGCAGGATTTGACAAGAGGTATAAATAAGGTACTTAACACAAAACCAGAAGCAACATCCGCTACGGTTATTCAACAAGCTCGCGATTATGGTGCGGAAGCAGATGCTTTGTTAAAAAGAGCATTTTTGCTGTTAGAAGAAGCCGAATGGCAAAAGGCAGATGAATTACTTGAAAGAGTACTAAATATAAATTCTGAAAATGCAGAGGCATATATTGGAAAGCTGATGATCGATGTTAAAGTCAACAAAGAAGAAAACCTTGAAAAGAGACCTGTTGATTTTTCTAGCAATATACATTATATTAATGCAATAAAATTTGCGGACGATGATACAAAAAATCGACTTATGGAATACTGTAATACTGCTAAGAACAGGTATAAAAAGGATATTTCTGATAGAGCCGTTGAAAAAAAAGAAGCGGCTAAAAATGAAATGATACAACAATATCAAAGAGCATTATCAAGCAAAGAAAAAAACATAAGAATTTCAAAGTACTCGCTTATTGTATTTATAGTGTCAATAATTATAGAGGCAATTTGTATAGCCTCGGATTATGTATCTGTGGTACCTTTACTGATTTGCTCATTTGGGCTTGTCTTAGGATTAATTGTTGGTTTAGTATCATTCATACAAGCAAAGATGGATGGTAATAATGCGAACAGCATTAAAAATGAATTAAATAAAAATGGAATAACCATATAATGTTAGGGGGATTATTGAATGGAAGTTATTTTCGGTGTAGCGTGTATTATAATTGCAATATTAGGATTGACTTTATCATTAAAACAATCAAAAAAAAATAATAAGGATAGAGCTGAAAGGTTGGCAAAATCATTTTCTGATAATAACCTTGAAACTAACAGTGCGCCTGATTGTGCAGCAGAATGTCCTTCTTGTGGCAAACATATGGATTTGAATGGTAATGTATTTATATGTTCTGCTTGTGGATATACGGTAAAGAAAGATGAAATAAAATTTTTCAAAATGTCAATAGAAAGAGTTAATGAGTTAAAACAGTATACTATAATTACAGGAACAATACTGAATGGTGCGTTAATAATTAATGATGAAATTTATATAAATGGATACATGTATAATGTTCAACAGATTCTACCTCCCGACCGCATGAAACCGATGAACCAAGCAACAAAAGGAATGAAGATAAGAATTGTTCTTGAAAATGTACCCAAGGATATGATTCCTATAGGTGAGTTTATTACAAAGCATGAAAACTAATAATTTACTCATTGTCTTTGCTGCATTAAATATTCTCCTCATATATGGTCTCTTAAACATTTAATCAGTAATATATGGATCTGTAATCTTATCGTAAAAATGTCTTAGAAGGACAACAGAAGTAAAAGAGAATGGTTTGTGTTAATCATACAGCCATTCTCTTTAATTATTATGGATATAATCGACCTGTTTGTAATAGGTCAAGCTCGTTGTGCCATAAAAATTATATGGAACAGTTTTATTAAAACCGTTTACATTTCAAGCGGAATGGATTATAAAAAAGTCCCTATCGAGACGGTCGTTCCGCTGACGCTTCACTCCAATAGGAAGACTTTTTTGCTATCAAGTGATTAGTACTTATCGGTACTAATCACTTGATAGATAATATAAAGGTTTATCTGTTCCGCAAATATCAGGTGATGAGTAATGGAAAATGAGTACAGCTTTGACACATTACTGATGATAGGTATTATGAAGGCACTTAAAGAGCGTGGCTTGATAAACGAGGAAGAACTACAGAAATGCTTGACTAAGATAGAATGCGAGGGAACAAAATGTTAAAAGTAGCGGCGTATTGTAGAGTATCAACAGATAATGACGATCAGAAAAATTCATTGGAGAGCCAAAAGAGATATTTTGAAGAATATATACAGCGCAATCCCGACTGGGAATTTGTGAATATATATCCCGATGAAGGCATAAGCGGAACAAGCACTAAAAAGCGCATACAATTCAATAATATGATTAGGGACGCTAAAAGCGGCAAAATCGACAGGATAATCACAAAAGAGGTTTCAAGATTTGCAAGAAACACTGTTGATACTCTGCAATACACACGCGAATTAAAGTCTATAGGCGTGGGTGTATTATTCATTAACGATAACATCAACACTCTTGACAGTGACGATGAATTACGCTTGACGATCATGGCAAGTATAGCGCAAGAGGAAAGCCGCAAGACCTCCGAGCGTGTAAAATGGGGACAGAAAAGGCGAATGGAGCAAGGTGTTGTTTTCGGAAGAAACATCTTAGGCTATCACCTTAAAAACGGTGTTTTAACAATAAATGAGGAAGAAGCCGCATTGGTACGGCATATATACAATAAATATCTTGAAGGAAAGGGTCTACATATTATCGCTAAGGAGCTGCAAGCAGAAGGCTATAAAACAAAGAACGGTAACAGCGAATGGACAAACAAATCTATCCGTACTATACTCCAAAACGAAAAATATGTAGGCGATCTCTTGCAGAAAAAGACTATAACTCCCGACTTCTTGACACACCATAAGAAATATAACAACGGTGAGGAAGAAATGGTTTATATAAGAGACCACCATGAGCCGATCATAGATAGAAAAACCTTTGACTTTGTGCAGGCTGAATTTAAGAGGAAATCAGAGAATTATAAGGACACCAAAACCAAGCATTCAAACCGCTACGCATTTTCGGGTAAAATAAACTGTGGCTGCTGCGGAAGAAGATATGTAGCACATTTTAAAAAGCGCAATGACGGAAGTAAACGCAAAATATGGAACTGCTATAACAAGGTCAAGAACGGTATTCCCCATGAGGTAAACGGTGAGATAATAGGCTGTGATAATAAGGATATAGGAAATGATATTTTAGAATCCGCTGTTTTGCAGGCGTTAAATGAAATATCTGTTGACAAAAACGCTATTATATCTAAGGTCACCAAAATAGTAACTGATGTGTTACGCAATAAGGAAAGAGAACAGTATAACTTTAAAAGGACGGAACAGGCTATCGAACGCTTAGAGGCTAAAAAGCTCAAAAATATTGATGCTTATTATGATAATCTGATAAGCGAAAATGACTTTAAACGTCTTACAGAGCAGTATCAAGCGGAAATAGACAGTTTAAATCATGAGTTACAGGCAGAGCGTGATAAGATCGCTGTAATCGAAAACAAGGACGGATTTATTGATGAAATATGTTCTGTTATCAACAGCCTTGCAAGTTTTGATGTATTTGACGACAGTATAACAAAAGAGGTATTAGACAAGATAATAGTACACAGCAAGTATAATATAGAGGTATACTTAAAGGGAATCAAGGACAGTATTTTTTTTACGGACAAAGAGAAAATTTTGGATAATAAGTACCTATGTCAGTGAGAAGCCCCTTTGTAACATCATCGGGCATGGTGTAGCGCTGTGACAGATATCTCAGCGATGCGCCAAGTTCTCCGTTGGGTCCACCGTACTGGGTTGCTATAATATTTGCAAGACGAGGATTCTTATGCTTTATATTTATAGGTATCTGCAAGAACTTACTGTACTTAAACATCAGACATTCGCCTCCTTTTCCCACGGCCACGGAGATTCCGTCCACCTGAACGTATCAAACCCCGCAGCGCTGTATGCTTCAAGCGGACCATACGCCGTTTCATAACTCTTTACCAGATCCTTATAGTCCTTCACCATAGCCTTGAACATCGCAAATGCATTTCTGTCCTCAGGATGTGTATCGAGATACAGCAGAAGATCGTATGCCGCAAAGTTATATTTTTGAATCTTATATAACAGCTCCTTCTTATTCATCCGCAGTATCCCTCCATTCCTTGCATACCTTACCGTATTCGTCTATATTCAAATCAAGCTCCGGGAATAATGTCCCTGAACGTATAGCGGAATCAACACTATACACGCTGTCAAGCTCCTGCACGGGAACATACGCATATCCTACGCATCCATAACCACCGACTGTCGGCAGTGCGCAACAGTTTTTCTCCATTTGTCTGTCTCCTTTCCGATTTGTTTAGGTGTAGGGGCTGTTGCATTTTGCGCAGACCACTTAATGGCTTAATTGCTATGTTTATAAATATAACAATTAACAAATGAACACAATTACGGTAGAGATTTGCTCATTTGAGCAAATCTCTTTTCATTGAATGCCATTAAGCTATGAACGAAACTCACCACTCGACGTACCATCGTACGCCTTCGGGCAAGGTATCATGCGGTTTTGCCACATGATACTTCGTTTCGTCCATTCTGCATCAAAAGCCAATCAGCCCCTTTGTCGGCTGTTGCATT
>JAFRDB010000066.1 GCA_017404065.1 Clostridia bacterium | reverse complement strand
CCCGCTGCCGTAAGGATCATATTCAGTAATGTCACCGCAAGCGCGGCAGTCCTCGCTATTGTTCCCGTCGAAACATTGGTATTCATTAATCATTCGCCCCCTTTCTGTTCCAAATTATCAAGCCTATGTGAATTTGACTTGCTCCTTTGCTCGACCACGACCATGCGCTCGACAAGATTGTTATGCTTGTCCACCCTTGATGATAATGTATTTATATCGTCCTTAACCCCTTTCAGCTGCTCACCCAATACCGCCTGATGCTTGTTGTTGGCAAGCATGCTTCCCACAAGTGTGCCCACCAGCGCCAGTGACGCTATGATTACTTCCACAATATATGTTTCCATTCCGATTCCTCCTCTTATTCCACACGCACAATCGATAACATTCCGCTGTCATCGACTGTTATCCTGAATCTCCTCGTACTTCCCGACGTTGATGAGCGTATAATAATACTCCGTGCATCAACTGTTCCCGCAAACTTAGCTGTGCCGCTCCATTCAACCTCCACAGCGTTCGACCGTGATGAACCTGCCGTACCGTTACCTATTATAAACGCTGCATTGTCATTCGGCGCGTTGTACCTGCCTATTACAGTCTGAATATTAGCTCGCGCGATCGTATTATGTCCTCCGGCGTGGGAATAGTCACCGCTCGCTGTCGTCTTATACCCCTCGGCATGAGCGCCTTGCCCTGACGCTGTACTCATACCGCCTTCGGCGTGCGCCCCTTGCCCGCTTGCTTCTGTCCTGTAGCCCTCGGAATGAGATCCGTAATAGGCTGCCTTGGTTTCTTGCCCTTCCGCATGCGCATAATCACCCAATGCTGTAGTCCATCCGCCCTCTGAATGAGCGGCATATCCGGAAACTGTCCCTCTGCCTTCCGCGTGACCGTATTGCCCTACCACGGCAGTCTCTCTGCCTTCCGCGAATGACGCCCTATCCTGTGCTATCGTCATTTCACCGAATGCAGATGCGTCCGTTGCAACCTCGATAGTTCCCAGGTCAGGACGCTGAAAAACAGTAAGATAGTTTGTTACTTCCGTATCCTCAGAAAGCGGTATATCCGGCATATTGTCAACCTTTATGTCATTGCCGTTAATCGCTGTTATTTTTCCGGCGCAGCCAACCGCTTTATCCAGCCTTACCGAATAGGTCATGCCGATTTCAAGACCCTCTGTGCTGTCAAGCGTGTATATATTATTTTCGTGGTCTATTTCAATAACCGAAAAAGCTTTTCCTACTGAGGTCTGTATAGGCTGTTCACCACCGATTTTTACAGGCTTGTCGTTATCATATAAAAACGCATCGGCGAAATCATCCTCTCGCGGAATGACGTAGAGCATGTTTTCTCTTGCGCCGTATAATGCATTTACCGAAATATCGCCAATGTATATAGCCGCCTCTGTCCAAGTATATGCGTCAATGCCGGTTACCGAATCAACACCGGTATCAATAAACGGCTCCTCACCGCTATATAGAACGTCTCCGTCCTTACCGATGTAATAATTCAACGACTTCCGTTTCAGATCGATTTCAACATGGATATCCGCCCACTCTCCGATCGCGGCATTTGCCGTGCTGCGATTGACGCCGTTTACGTTAAAGTTCGTGCCGTCCTTTGTCCCGAAGTAGATGGCGCACCCCGTTTTGTCATAGGTTGATTTACTTGATCTGCCCGGTCGTATCGACACATTTCCGATACCTATAAGATACCGCGAGCTTGGTATCTTCAACGCCATATCGATTATGACCTTATCTGCCACCGCAGTGCCGGACATTGCAAATTTAGCATAACCGTATTTGTTCCCGGCATTGCTTGCGGACTGTATTCGCTCATACCTGATATTCTCGTCGGTGACGACAGCTGTACTGCATCGCTCTATTGCCGTAAAACGCGGCACATCATAATTGTTATATACCGTCTCCGCAGACGGAAGCGCATTGCAAAGCGTGATCCCTGCAATGTTTTCAGCGACCCACGCATCGCCTGAATACCTATAAGTCTTTTCAGTATCTAATACATATACAGCCATACCCTCGTATGCTTTTCCCGCCATAACAAGCACGGCAAGATCAGCCATAGTATTCACTGCTGTCCTTGTTGCTTCCTGTGCCTCGTCCGCCGCGCTTTGCGCCGCTTCCGCTTTAGTATTCGCTGCAGCGGCGGCTGCGGCAGACACATCAACAGACTCCGCCAACGCGCTGTCAGCTGTTTCTCTTGCCCGGATCTCATTTTCCAGATCTGCATACGATGCCAGTCTTACATCCGCCATAGTCTTACTCCTTTACCGTTATCTCTGCTGCCTCTGCCTTTGTGATCCATTTCTTTTTCACGGCCGCGTTCACCGCTGTTTTTGTGAGCCTGCCCTCACTGTATAGTCTCTTTATTCTCTCAAACATGATCATCCCTCCAAAACCGCCGCAATCAGATTATCTATCGCCTCCTGCTGACTCTCGACTGTCCGCTCCAAAAGCGTGGTTTGAGCCATGCGCACATATACCACCTTCGAGTCATCCTTTCCGGACACGCCGCCTGTGAGAACAAAATCCTTATACCCATAGCCCAGCTCTGTCCGGATCGTGTAATGCTCATAGATAAACCGCTCACCGTTATCGCCTTCAAGCGTAACCGCCGCGCAGTTCTCTGCCGTAAAGTCTTCTAACGCGTCTGTAAGACTTTCACTTTCCGCGTCAAAAAGGAAAATCAGGCTGTCGCGCTGAACACCCTGATAGTTTATGCTCCTGCCATGTACGCCCTTTGCCTCAAGCTCTTTTCCGTTTGATAATATGACCTTCATTTTCCTGTACCTCCTATGTCAGGTTATTTACTACGGTTACGGGAAAACTCGTACCGTTAACTGTTATACTGTTAAAAGTCTGCCTGCTTGTGCATGTCCCCGAATATTCTAATGCAGAGCTGATATATCCGTCTGTTTGGTTTTTCACGTCTGTAAGTATCGCAGACTCTGTCCTGCTGCTTGATACATACCCGGTTATTACCTCGTTGTCAAGACAGACATTCTGATACCAGCCGCTATTAGAGAAATACTCATAGCCTGTGACCGATAATGTGTATGTAACACCGCCGGTCGAAATGATGTCGTCTAAATAGGCTTTAAGACCATCCTTGAATACAACATATATCGTATATCTTATAAAAAGACGCTTCTTTGCGGTAGTACAAGTGAGCTGGACATTGTTTGTTCCAAACGATATCGAACCGTATCTGTTAAGCGTCGTTAGATCGTCTCCGTCTTTGCTTATATCCTCACCATCCGAATTGACCGTGTTTACGGATATGGTGTTAACAGACACCTCCGCATGGTCTATTATATCGCTAATATCAATCAGGTTTCGCACCACGCCGTTAATACCGCACTTAACAATAAATGTCTCGTATACGCCCAACCTATGCCCGAACGCTAAACCCTTCAGCTGCCGCACCACGCCTTCCGCACCTATATGTATAGACATATCCGCCTCCTATGTAGCATAAACACCAACTATATGTCCGTTCGGTATCGAATCCGGCACCGTAGTCTGTAACGCTATACCGCGTACCCTTGAGGTTGTATAGTCGGTATTCGTCAGACTGGTTATACCCGTACCGCCGCGCGATACGGACAATGTGCCCGACGTTATATTGCTCGCCGAATGGTTATGCGACGCTGCCGCTGCGCCGATCTGTGTTGCGGTCAGTGCCGCTATAGCCGTCGCTACAAATTCTGTCGTAGCTACTGTTTTATCTGAAGTCCCTGCCGCCGCTGTAATACTGACAGGATCGCCCATCAGTTTCCACGACCCTATATATGTACTTGACACAAGCCTTGTGTATGCCAGTATATAGTCTCCGCTGTAATCTGTAGTGCAGTATATTTTCAGCACCTGTTTAATATACTGCGATATGGATCTCACAGCTTTTTCAACTACCAAATGGATGCCGTTGCCGTTTGATAATCCTCTGCTGCTCATATCGCCCAGAATATCGCTCGGCAAATCGGTAAAATATGATGAGTTGCTGCTGTTTGATATTCCTGCATTATGGTCTATCCAATATACCGCCGGTGTTGTATAATCAGAAAGCGTGATAGGCGATGAGGATGATAATATAAGCTTCTTGTATGGCACAAAATCACTTATCTCCTGCTCGACAAACGCAGTCGTTGCAAGCTGTTTTGTGTTTGTGCCCTTTGCCGCCGTGTCCGCTGTAGGCGTACCCGTAAAAACCGGCGACGCTTTCGGCGCATACTCCGAGTGCGAGTGTGTGCCGTCAGCCTTGCTGTCCCATGCTGTAACCTTATCTGCAGTTATCCCATCGAGCACAGTTTTGTTTGTGTGCGTATGCGCCAGCGCCGATGTGTCCTCCGGGATGACAATATCATCTATTGCTTCTTGTACAAATGCCGTGGTTGCTAACTGTGTTGTATTCGTACCTTTTGAAGCAGTCGGCGCTTTCGGTGTGCCAGTGAATGTCGGTGACGCTTTCGGCGCGTACTCAGAATGAGTATGTGTGCCGTCCGCCTTGCTGTCCCATGCTGTTACCTTATTCGACGATATCCCGTCGAGCACGGTTTTGTTCGCGTGCGTATGTGCCAGTGCCGATGTATCCTCCGGTATAACTATATCATCTATAGCCGTCTTTACAAAAGCCGTGGTTGCTAACTGTGTTGTATTAGTTCCCTTCGATGCAGTCGGCGCTTTTGGGGTACCCGTAAAGGTCGGTGATGCTTTCGGTGCGTACTCAGAATGTGTATGCGTGCTGTCAGCCTTACCCTCAATTTCATCAGCCATTTCTTTAATTGTTTCGTCTACAATTTCAAAATTCTCACCGAATACTTTTTCAACAGATTCCGAAACAAAATCCGTCATCGTAGGTTTGTTAAGCTTTAAATTTGCAGTCTTATCCATCATACCCTCCTTGCATGAGCCTGACCATTATTAAAATATATCACTGCGTTTGCCGTATCGCTTTCATGCGGGACGTTATTGCTGTCTAAATATATCATATCTTTATTATGATACTTCATAAGCTCCCATGTCATATGCCCGGCTATATTACCCCATGCGCCGAACTTCTCCCATATATCCTGCCATGTGTTTTCGCAGTATTCATATTCGATACGGATATGCGCGGGCTTCACCTCTTCAAGCGCCGCTTTTATCAGCTCTATATTCTCCGGTATGCCCTTGCGTCCGCTGAATATGATATATACTGTGTATTCAGAAAAGTCTTCACGGATATCACAGCCGCTCTTTTCATAGTTGGTTATGAGATTTTCAAGCTCGGATAATGTCAGGAGATTATTCCCCTGCAGCCTTGCTAT
>JAFRDB010000065.1 GCA_017404065.1 Clostridia bacterium | reverse complement strand
CTTCGCGGCATTCCCCCTCAAAGAGGGGGACAAGCTTGCCTCCCTCTTTGAGGGACACTGGTCGGCGGCTTTGCCGCCTGCTCGTGCTGGCAGCCTGGGTGCCCGAAGGGCGGAGGGAGTCCTTAACTAAGTGACATTGGGAGATATCCGACCACTCTTTTTACGTTAGAGCTTATTTTTGTCAAAAGCGCACAACAAGGGGGCTGCCCTCTTTTGCGCAGACCGCTTAATGGCGTAATTGCTATGTTTATGAATATAACAATTAGAAAATAAATACAATTACGGTTATGTGCGCGGTCCGGTCAATTTGTCGACAGTCTGCCCGCTTATTCTATGTCGAACACAGCGTCAAGTCCGGTATTCTCAAGAACCTCGGAAAAGTTTTCTCCGACATTTATAAAACGCATTTTTGCTTTGTTATTCTTCAGGATCTTGTAGGTCGCAAGCAAAACGCGCAGTCCCGCTGACGATACATAGTCGCATTCTTTAAAATCCATTGTTAAAAGCTCAATGCCATCCGTCGCGCCGCTCAGCGTTCTCTCAAGCTCCGGCGCGGTAAGTATGTTTATCTCACCCACCGGCTCTACGATCAATTCATTTCCGTTTCTTTCTGTTCTGATCCCCATTTTTTTACTGACTCCTTTCAACATTTAATATTTATTATCATCATAGTAATATCATCAAACTGCTCTCTGCCGCCGGCAAACTCATCCACGCTCCGTTTTATCTCAGGCAGCAGGGCCTTTCCGCTGCGGTCAGACGCGCTGTTTAGCAGCTCTTTAAGCCTTGTAGTGTCATACAGCTCATCATCGATGTTATGTGCCTCGGTAAGCCCGTCCGTGTACAGGAACAGGCTGTCACCCTCCTTTAGCTGTATCTCACTCTCGCGGTATTCCGTATCGTCCATACCGGCAAGGAACAGTCCGTGTTTTTTCTTTAACTCCGTAAAATCACCTCCGCTGTGCGCTATGTACGGGTAGTTATGACCGGCGTTCGTATATTGCAGCGTCATATCCTCTGTGTCTATTATCCCTATCCATGCTGTCGCGAACATTCCCGTCTCGTTATTCTCGCTAAGATATTTGTTTACTTCTGTGAATATCTCCGCGGTGCTGCCCTTGAGCATGGCATAGTCCTTTATCATAGTTTTTGCCGTCATCATAAACAGCGACGCCGGAACGCCCTTGCCGGATACGTCTGCCATAACAAAGCATACGCGTCTTTCGTCTATCTCAAAGCAGTCGTAGAAGTCGCCGCCTACCTCCTTTGCCGTGTCCATTGCCGCGTACAGCTCTATTTCCGGATGATGCTCATACGGCGGAAACACCTTCGGCAGTGCGTCTGACTGTATCTTTGACGCAATATCAAGATCTGCCTTAACTGCCGCCGCGCGCGTTCGGTTTTCTACGAGCGTATCCATGTTCATATTGGTTGTAAGATACACAAGCGAAACCGCCCACGCCAAGCCGATCGATATATAATCGCTTTCAAAGCCTAAATATACGGCCTGGATCAGCTGTAAAAAGAACACAAGACCCGCAAATATCACAGTTGTCACGGCGGCGTGTTTTTTTTCTTCGTTCTTATTGAGAGAACGCAATAAAACCACGATCGCTATTATTAATCCCGCTGACGTATATGCTGCCAACAAATAGACATATAAATAATACAGCTGCATTGAATGGATCATGTTGTTTCCGTCAATATAGTAGATCAGACTTGTCCACGGCGTTGTAACGCATAAAATGAACAGGAACAGATTTGGTATATAAAACAAAATGATCTTCTGCCATTTACGCGTGATGTCGAAGCCAAGCCTTATCATGACAAATCGCAAGAAGATAGCTCCGACCGCAACGCTCGCTACCGTAGAGGTGCATTCAGCCATGTATGTGAGCCACTGCATACCCGCTTTGCCCTGAACCTGATCTATCACAATGTCCGCAATACACACGATAATAGTAAATATAACTATCAGCGTCAGCAGATCGTTTAATTTTATTTTATACAGAACGATATTATTGTACAGCGAAATAAGCATCAGTATTATCGCCGTGGCAACCAGCTCTATATACAGACTGTCAGCCAAATTTCCCATGTTGTAAATATCCCCCTTTGGCTTTACCCCTACGAATTTATCTCAAAAACATTTCTGTTATAGCTCATGGTTATGAGATGCTGTTTCCCGGGCAGCGTGCGTATATAATCAGACAACGCGCAAAACAGCCGGATATTTTGATCAGCACGTTTCTGATTATTTTATCATATATAAAAAGAAAAATCAAGCCCTGAATTTATGGCTGCCGTAACTATTGAGGCATGCGTTTTGATTGAGCTAAAAATTAAAAAAATAATTTTCAGTTTGTCGGACTGATGTTTGCGGTGTAGCTCTGCTGTCCTTGCCCCGAGGGCAACACTGGTCGGCGGCTTTGCCGCCTGCTCGTGCCGGCGTCCTGGGTAGGCTTTGCGAACTCGTTCGCAAAGGTCGGATTGGGGTTTACGGCACTATCGAACGAGATAAATTAGTGGTTTTAAACATAATCTGTGGCTACCGTAGCCCCCAACCCGTCACGGCTTCTATCGTCGCCGCGCCACCTGGGATGCCAACCCGAGCAGGTCTCG
>JAFRDB010000064.1 GCA_017404065.1 Clostridia bacterium | reverse complement strand
ACACTGGTCGGGCGCGAGCGCCCTGCTCGTGCTGGCATCCCGGGTGGGCTTTTCAAGCTTCGCTTGAAAAGGTCGGATTGGGGTTCACGGCACTAAAAAATGAGATAAATTAGCGGCTTTAGATAAAATCTATCTCTGCCGCAGCCCCCAACCCGTCTCGGCTCCTATCGTCGCCGCGCCACCCTGCCCCAAGGCAGGGACAGCAGAGCTACACCGCAAACACATCTATAAACTAAAATTTATCAAATAATTCCCCGCGTTCGAATGCGGTGGTTTTGTACACAAAAAGAGCGACCCGACAATGCGGATCGCTCGCTTCATTTATTCCGTTATGGTTAAAAGAATTTTATTGTGAATATTTGTTGTAATTCTTGTGATTCTATATGACTTCTCACCGTTTGTTTCGCTTCTTCAAAAGCTTGATGTCCGTCAATGCCACTCTGCGTCATAATATTCTCGCGCTCAAATGCGGATATATTCATTGTCGGAATGCTATACTCTTTCATCTGCCTTAACCTCCTCAATCTATCCTTGTCGTTTCGACATCTTCATCGTTAACGACTGCTGTCACCGATTCTACCTCATCAGCCGCTTTATCTACCGCTACACCAAACGTTATCGAGCCGCTGAAAACTCCGTCTTCCCATTTGCCCTCTTCTGATGACTTTCCGTTCACCTTGACATCTATGCTCTCTATAGCTGTGCTGCCGGGTGTTACGGTAACAGACCATGCGGATGCTTTATCGTCATCGCCGTAGTTATAATCACCTATATTCTCGTATGTAGCTGTTGCAGCCTTTTCTCCGATCGTTACGCCTACGCTCGCCTCAGCCAGATCGTTGTGGTTCGTGTCACCCTTTATTCTGTAGTAAACCGTGTAATCACCTACAGCTGTAGCCTCCGGAATAGCCGTTGACCACTCGCCGTCACCTAACTTATATTCTACTGTACCGTCTGCGGTCGTACCTGCGCTTACAAGCTCCTGCGCCTCGCCCGTCCATGCAAGAGCCTTAGCCGCCGGTGCCGTTGTGAACGCGGAATTTGCCTTGTTTATCTTTGCCTTTGCTGTGATCGTTACAGCGTCAAGAGTGTTGTAATTCGTATTACCCACTACCTGATATGCGATAGTATACTCACCCACGGCAGTTGCAGTAGGAATACCCGTCTGCCAGCTGCCGTTATTCAGCTTGTACTTAACGGTACCGTTTGTAGCCACACCCTTAACAGCAAGCTGCTGAGCTGAGCCGTTATATGTAAGGGTATTGACTGTCGGCGCCTTTGTGAGAGTCGGATCGTTTGCTTTCACTGTGACCTCATAATCGTAACGAGTGTTCAATGAATAGCCCTTTTTAGTCACACTTGCTACCTTCCAATACTTGTATCTTGTGGTCGAGTATACAGTCGTGGTGCTTCCATCCTCTGTCTCGGTATAATTCAGCTTTGTTTTATTGTCAGTCGTATTATAGGTCAGCTTAAGAAGCGATTTATATGTCCATGCCGTTGTGCCACCATCTTGCTTTATCTTAGCACTTCCTCCCACCAATATATCATTAGTAGCTAGTGCGCTTGCATTAACTTGTGATGAATAAGTTGCTGCGCTTGCGGTCACACCGAGCGATACAAAGGCTGTCAATGCCGTAGATACCGCCACGATACCGCTTATGATCTTTGTTTTCATGCGGTAGAAAACCCCTTTCTTTTTTTATGGTGTTCATATTATAATGTTCTTTGCTGTGTTTGTCAAGTGCAAAATTTTGAATTTTCTGTTTTTAACAAAAATATTAAATCAGAGGCTCCGCTATTTGTTTATCTATCTATCTTCTCCACCTTTGTGATAAGTCCGCTGGTATGAACATATTTTGAGAATATCTCTATACTGCGGCCCACGGCAAGCTCGTTGGAGTCTGCGAGGATATAGCTATTATCCGATTCCTTGGCATGCGTTCTGATCGTTACATACACATTATACCGATCCTCCTGCGGCGCATAGACCATGGTGCCGTTTGTCTTTTCGGACAGGACCTCCGCCGGCTCGCACTCCACCCCCGTTATCTCGCCCAGATCCACTGTCGCCTTCTTATCGGTAAGGCGGCTCTTTGTTTCCATGCTCTCTGTAAGCGCGTCAACGGTAAACTGCCTCACAGACTGCACCTTTACAATGCACTCAAACTCCTCGTCCGATTTTACCGCCGTTGTCACGCTGCTGCCGAATCTCACGAACAGTCCGGCTATGACCGCGATAATAAGCAGGATGACCAACAGATCGATAATATTAAACTTTCCTTTGATCTTTCTGTCCTTATTCATTTGCGTCACCCTCCTTATTTATTGAAATTATGAACCCCTCGGACACATAGCCCTTGCCGCGGAACGGGATGGGCTCGCCGACTCTGAGCTTTGTTGAGCCGGTGAGGAACTCGTATTCGGTCTCCTCCACATCCACCGTAACGGTCGCGTATATATCAACATTCCTGTCGGCATAACGGTTCCTGTATTCGCCTTCGGTGGCATTGTATACAAGCACCTCCGCCGGCTTTACGTCAACATCCTTTACCGTTCCCGAATCCTTTTCCGTGAGGCTGAGCGTTACCATGCCGCCGATATCCGCGGCGATCGCTTCTCCGACCTCCGGTGTCTGGTTCGCTATAAGTATCTTCATATCTATTGTCGTCTTTTCCCCGGCGGATACTCTTCCGCCAAACATTTTGAACGCGAATACGCCGGCGGCTATGACCGCTATTACAATGAGCGTGTCGATGATCGTCCATCTTATCTTTTTCTCAGCCATCACTTTACTTCCTTTCCAATATATCAGTATACAGCTTTTCAGTGTTTCTCGTCATTGCCCGCGCCGTGAAGGTTTCCGCGAATATTTCGCGGCTGCGCTCCTTCATGCGTCGGTAGGTCTCGGGCTCTTCAAGCAGCCTCTTCAACGCGACCATGAGCGCCGCGCTGTTCTGTTTTGCCACGACCAAACCGTTTTCTCCGTTTTTTATAACTCCGGGATTGCCACCGAAGTCCGATACGACCGCCGGCACGCCTATGCTCATCCCCTCCAGCAGCGCGAGACTTGTCGCCTCTGTGCCGTATGAGGCATTCACCTGGATATCGGTTATGCCCATAAGCTTGTCGACATCGGATATGAACCCGGTAAAGATTATATCACTCTCGCGACCCAGCTCGTGTACCTTCCTTTTCAGCTCATCCTCGCACGAGCCGGTACCGGCAATAACAAATTTTGCGTCTATGCCATCACGCAGCATCAGCTCCGCCGCCTCGATGAAGTATTTATGACCCTTGACCTCCTCAAGCCGCGCCACTATCGAGATCACCGTCGCGCCGTCCGGTATGCCGAACCGCTTCCGGCTCTCCGCCTTATCCGCGGCATCCGGCAGCTTTAGCCCGTCCACGCCGTTTAAGATAACACGTATCTTTGACGGATCAACGCCCGTTTCGGTAAGGTTGTCCTTTGCCGCCTCGGCTACGGCGATTATGCCGTCGGCATAGTAGTTATTGAACATTCCGTTTATCTGTTTTCCCGGAAAGCTTGTAAGATACCGCGGCTGAGGGAATACGCTGTGGCGCGTATACACGACCTTTGCTCCGGCATGACGCGCTGCTATTCGGGCGCTCATGCTGCCATGAGTGTGGACAAGCTGCGCTCCGCCTGCCTTTATTATCCCCTTCAGGTTCTTTATCGCGGTTATGTCCAGGGACTTGTCCGCCATGCCGCGCACCTCAGTTACCTTTACCCCCAGCTCCTCTATTCGGGGCTTCAGCAGGCTGTTCTCTGGCAGGATAACATCCACATCGAACCGGTCGCGATCAAAATTTTCGAGCAGCGTTATAAGACACTTGCCCGCTCCGCCAATATTGGTATCGGAGGAGACCTCGGTTATTCTGTATTTCATTACTTCCTCCTTACATACTTGAAGCACATCGTCATTGCCATTACCATAAAGAACAATGCCAAAACTCTGTAGTTATAAAAGGTATAGTCAAACATGCTCTGCAAGAGGAACCCGAACATGCCCGCGCCTAAAGCAAGGCTCATAGCGGAGGTCAGCGACTTCTTGTCACGCATCGCGTATATATCCCTTGTCTTTTTTATATACACCGCAACTACGGCAAGGAACACGCAAAGCGCGGGTATTCCGCCCTCGACAAGCAGCTGCAGGAACGTGTTATGCGAATGCGGCGCGATTATAGCATTATACGAGAAAAACGGGTACACCTGACCAAACGCCGCCTCGCCCATGCCTATGCCTCCGGCAATGTAGTGTCTGAGCAGTCCTATCGCACCCATCCATATATAAACGCGGTACGAGGTGGAGGAGTCCTCCATATTGCCCACGCTCGCTAATCTGTCCACTATCGTCTGCGGTATGACGAAGGGGATAATGCAGAACAAAAGCGGTATAAGCGCCCACCAGCGCCCCTCATAGAAGGTCACAAATATCGCTAAAGTAAGCATAAACCCGATCCAGCATCCGCGCGACTGCGTGAGTATGAGACAGAGGAACATCAGTCCCGTTATCGCAAGATATATCCACTTGGACAGACTCTTTGCCTTGTCCTTTAAAAAGAACACCGCCGCCACAGGCAGCACGAGCAGAAGATACTCGCCCAGAACATTCGGATTTGCCAGGGTTGAGAAAACACGCATCGTGTCCTCCTCAAACATCTCTTCGTCTATCCATGCGTTAGTTGTTGTCCAGCCAAAGGCATACTGCATAACGCCGTAAAGCGCAACAAGCGCACCGGAGATAACGAACAGCCGGAGCAGTCCGAAAAGCTGCGTCCTTGTCTTTACTGTGTTTATAATCGCGAAATAGAAGGATATGAACACAAGGTACATACACCAAACTATAAGGCTGTTCATCCTCGCGAACGAGAATACGCAGGATATAAACAGCACAACAAGAAACATTATAAGCGCCGCGCCAAGCCCCTCGCGTTTCCACTTGAAGTCGTGGTCATATATCGACTTTATGACTACCGAGAACAGCGTCCAGAGACAAATGCCCGCAAGCGGCATTGACGAGAACGGAATAAGCGGCGCAACAAACACTGCCGCGTATACGCCCGTTATCGGGTACTCTAAAACAAGCAGCATACCGAACACCGCAAATGGCACAAGCGCGCCGTAAAGCGGCATTAACACCATCAGAGCGCCGCTTGCCGCTCCCACAGCCGCGGCGGATATGAACCGCATCGCGCCTGCCGTTCTGCCCTCATCATAAAAGTCAAAGGTTATTTCCTTTACTCCCGCACACGCCTTAACAAAGTCTACGACGCGAGAGCCGGCACAGAATCCGGTCACATTATAGTTTACTATAAGCATCAGCGCGCCTATAACAGCGGCTGCCGCCACATAGATGTTCAGCCCGCGTCCCAATGCGATATGCGCAAGCTCGAACGATGCCGATGCCGATATGAGCAGCGCACCCCAGAACCGCGTGTTAAGCGCCATGAAGCTGTGAACGTACACCCTGCCAAGCTCGCAAAAAACGCTGTTTTTGATTCCTTCCGCAACAGGCCTCCTCAGCTTTTCCGCGATAAGCTCCAGAATATCGAACGGCAGATACAGCCAACGCGCAAGCCTGCTGCCCTCGACAGTCGCCTTGCCGCCCTCGGCAAACGTGACGATAACGCTTTCACGCCACCATCTTCCGATAGCCGTATATATCGCGTTTATTATCCGCCACAGCCTGCTTTCGGTGAATTTCGCGACAAACGCGTTTGCAAACGACATCACCGCCGTAATTATCAAGCTGTTCATTCTGCGCCGCCTCCATTCCTTACGGGTAAAAGCCCCGTTACTTCCTTTACTTTTAAAATCAATACCATAACCGCGTAGACCGCCGCGCCTGCCGCACCGCAGACCGCGCAAGTTATTATATTGCCTATCAGCCCGTCATATCTGCCGTATACCAACTTAAACAGCGGATATACCGCCGCCGCCATTATAGCCGCGGCTATGAGCACCTTCACGATCGTTATAATGTCATCACGCTTTACTATGCCGGGGCATTTTTTGAGCAGCATTATCCCGTTCGCCACGGCGTTAACGAAGCTGCCGCCCGCCGCGGCAAGCGCCAGCCCGCCGGTGAGCTTTACGGCATCGTTTTTGATAAGCCCGTATATCGCGCTCACAAGCGCCACGTTAAACACCATACTTATTATCGCCGTTATCATCGGAATGACCGATTGCTTCATAGAAAAGAACGTCTTTGAAAGTATCTCGTTGAGTGCCAAAAATATCATCCCGACCGCATAGCACGCCAGAGCGTGCGCCACCACCGCCGAGGACTCAAGCGCACCGTGCTCATAAATTATCGCCGTTATCGGTTTTGCAAGTATTATTATCCCCGCCATTAGCGGCGCTATTACTATTATTATCGCCTTGAGCGAGGTCATAACAAGCGCGTTTGCCTCTTCCCTGTCGTCGCCCGCGTTCGCCCGCGAGAGCTTGGGAAATATCAGGTTTGTCACCACGAACGAGAAAACCCCCGTTACTATCAGATACAGCCTGTTAGCGTATTCAAGCGACGCGTACGCTCCCTCCATGCCGGACGCAAACCGCGCGTTAACAAACGTATACAGCGGCTGCACCCACGTACTGACGAGCATCGGCAGCGCAAGCAGCACCGCGCTCCATATATGCCTGTCGCGGAGGTGAAAGTCCGGACGGTATCTGAATTTCAGCTTTATCAGCGAGGGTATCTGCACAAGCACCTGCAGAGACCATGCGATTATCATTGTTACCGCCAGTCCCGTCACGCCGAACCGTTTGCCGAATATGATGTAGTATAATATTATCGCCACATTCGACACAAGGCTGATTATCGACGGTATGTTATACTCGCCGTAGCTTTGCAGTATCCCCACAAACGAGAACGCTATGCCGGTGAATATTATCATCGGGAACATGATCGCGGTGAGCTTCACTGCAAGCTCCGTTGTTTCCGCCGATGCGTTAGGCCCCATGAGGTGAACGAGCTGACGCGCGAATACTATGCCAAACAACGCGATAAGCACTGTTGCAAGCACGATCATCGTTATGAACTTATTCGCAAACCGCGACGCCTCTTCTTTATTCTCTTTTGTCAGTATCTCATTGAATATCGGTATAAAGGATGCGGATATAACACCGCCGATAACCACATCAAAAAGCGTTGTCGGTATCTTTGACGCGAGCATGAACGCATCCGCCTCAAAGCCGGCGCCGAAATACGCCGCCATGAGCGAATCGCGCACCTGTCCGAGCGCCTTCGCCGCAAACGTGGCAAACGCCATAAAGCCCGCGGTAAGAAGCATCCCCTTACCGGAATCTGTTTTAGACAAACTTATTCTTTCCTTTCATATAATTCGACAGCTATCCTGCCATTTTCCGTTGCCTTTTCGGCAAGCCTTGCCGAGCACTCCGACAGCTGCGCCTTTATGCTGTCATAATTCTTAAAGCACTCGTCTATAAGCCGCTTACCGTCCTCTGCATTGAGCCGGTCAGCGTCAAGACACATGCTCTGTCCGGCGTAGTCCATAAAGCTCTTTATCTTCGGGTCATACTCGATACCGATAAGCGGCACGCCCGCCGCTGTCGCGTATATGAGCGAATGCAGACGCATTCCCAGACACAGATCAAGCGCCGATACCGCGGATATCATTTCGTTTACACCGAGCGGAACATCTATAATTGCAGTCTGTGACTTCATCCGCGCCATTATGCTGCGCGAGATCGCCTCGTCCTTGCTCTGCTGCATAGGTATGAAAACAGGGAAGCACCCGTACCGCTCCGCGGCATAGTCGCAGACCTCCGCGACAGCCTGTTCAAATTCTACGTCCGTACCCTTAGAACGGCGCACAGACACGCCGAGCACACGTTTATCTTTTGCCGGCACACCGAAGGCGGCAAGTATCTCCCTGCCGTATGCCGCATCCGCGCCGCCCATACCGAACACGGGGTCAGCTGTAACGCTTATCTTCGGCTTGCTCACGCCCATCTCCGCAAGTGTATTTTCTGCTGCGGGGTCACGAAGCGTTATTATATCGACCTTGTCAAGCGCCCGCGCCGCGCGTCTCGCGTTGCCCCTGCCCCTGAGCGGACCTATGCCGTTGGCATAGAGCATGACCTTGAGCTTCTTTTTCAGCGCAAGCTTGATTATTGTAAGATAATATATAAGAGACTGCGTTGATGTCGCGTCCTGTATGAGCGTGCCTCCGCCGGAAATAAGCATATCCGCACGATCCATGTGACGCAGTATTGCCGGTATATTAAAGCGGTTGACCGCCTTTACGCGATAGCTCCTTTTTGTCTCGCGCGGATTTGCCGAAAGCACAACAAGCTCCGGACTTTCGCGATATTTTCTTATATCGGCGATCATAGCCTTTAAAAGCGCGTCGTCGCCGCTGTTGTGAAATCCGTAATAGCCGGATACAAGTATCTCCTCGTTTTTGTCAAGCGCCCACTCATAGACCCTTACGGTGTCATCTGTCATGCGCGCTATGGAATAATCGCGCTTTATAAGCTCGCGCCCGTAATTTGCAAGTGCGGCGCGGCTCTCCTTGTCCATATCAAAGTATCTTTTTATATCCGCAAGCATTTTCTCTACCGAGCTGTCCCCGCAACCGCGGCAGCAGAAGTTCGTGTCTATGCCTACGCTGAGCTTGTCCTCGCCGAAAAGCCCTATATATCCCTCGTTACCTGCGATTATGACCGGCTTTTCAGCCGCCATTGCTTCAAGCGCAGCGCGGCTTACGCCCACAAACAGCTCCGCCGGTGCAATAAGCTTGTTAATATCCGTCCTTGCTCCGGTCATTACTATGCACTCTCTGCCAAGCTGTTTGTTCACCGACTCCGCCTGTGATTTTACATTAGCAAAATCGTCGCCGCCACCGACTATTATGACCTTCAGATCCTTTATACTCTTATCCGCCTCCGGCACGGCGGCGATAAGATGCTTTGCCGCAAGCGAGCGGCTCTCGTCCATGCGGCTTACATATACTATTACGGTATCCTCCGGCTGTATCCCAAGCTCCGCCTTTATATCCTCACAATCGGTATCGGGCGAGAACTTATCCGTGTCTATGCCGTTTATCGTGACGCGGATGTTGCTCTCCGGAACGTTATAGTTATCCATAAGGTATGTCTTGATATCCTCGGATACCGCTACTGTCTTTTGTCCCCAGTCGGTTATATATTTAAGCCCGTATTTTGTATTAAAGACCCAGTGCGCCGTGGTGACGAACGGGAACTTCATAAACCTCTGCATCTTGCCCAGTATAAACGACGGGATCCGCGCATGGGAGTGCACAAGCTCTATCTTCTCGTCTATTATTATGCGCCTGAGCCGCCTCACCGCCTTCATGACGTTAAGCGGATTTTTGTTCTGCATCGGAACGCGGTAATGCCTGATCCCCGCCTCCTCAAGCTCCTTTACATACGCGCCGCCGTTGGAGGTCACGATTATATTAAAGCCGCGCCGCCTCAGCTCCTTGGCGAGCTCCACAACGTGTGTTTCCGCCCCGCCGATATCGAGCTGCATAAGCGACAGCATTATATTCATGCCCTGTTTCAAAGTATCACCTGCTTTAAAGTAACAGTTTTAGTCATAGTTATTCATGGGTATTATAATAAATTTGTCCCGAATAATCAATACCTATCCGGTTTTTGTAATGAAAACGAAATATTTTTAAAATCATAAAAATATGCCGTCCCTTAACTGGACGGCATAAATTCGCATCTTTCTGCACATACGTAATTATAACATTCACCGGCGCAGCTGCAAAATGTACTTGCCTTTGGCAGCTCCAAAAAATCAAATCGTCACTTATCTGTTAGTATTTCATGTCTTGTATCATCACTTATCTTATCGCAAAAGTGGTTTCAGGGGGAATCTGCGTTTTCCCCTGATCCTCCGCATTCTTTCCATCCCTTCATCTTGAGCCATGCCTTGAGGTCGTCGCCCCATTTTGCAACATAGGGCAGCTCACCGGAAAGCCCCAGACCGTGATGCCCCATCGGGTATATATGCAGCTCAAAATTAATATTATTCTGCGCCAGCGCCTGAGCGTACAGAAGCGAGTTCATGACCGGCACCGCGTTATCAGAAGACGTGTGCCATATAAACGCCTCCGGTGTGTTTTCATTCACCTGCTTATGCAGCGACATAAGATCCTTCATCCTTTCAGTCGGCCGGGGTCCGAGAAGATTTTGCCGCGAACCGTCGTGGCGGTTTTCGCCCATATCCACTACCGGGTAGCACAGTATCGTAAGATTCGGCTTGCAGCTCTCGCGGTCGATCCTGTCTGTCTGTTCGTACATTTCCTTATCATAATGCACCGAAACCGAGCCGGCAAGATGCGCACCCGCGCTGAAGCCCATGACCGCTATCCTGTCTGTATCAAACCCGTACTTATCCGAAAAATATCTTACCACCTTTACCGCACGCATAGCGTCCGCAAGCTCCGCCGGATGGCGGTACGGCGCAACGCGGTAATCGACAACAAACGCGGTTATCCCCGCAGCCTGCAGCCATTCACCGATCACCGGTCCCTCGTGATCCGCCTTCATCCCGTATCCGCCGCCGGGGAACACTATTACAGCTCCCTTTGAATTTGCCGGATATGCCATTATCTGCGGAACATAGGTGTTTTCCGCGTCATTATATGGTATTTTCTCCTCCCATAGCTCTGCCATGTCAATTACCTCCAAAATATTCTTCTAATTTATTTATTAAGTCCTCCACGTCTGAAACGGCAACGGTAAATATCGTTTTTCCGTCAAACGTGACCGCCGCAGTGTATGCGTTTATCCGCTTATATTCCACCGTATCTCCCGCGTTTATAAATGTCACCTTAAGCAGCGTATCACCAAGCGGCTGTCCCTCATACAGTCCGCTTGCCGTAACACCGATGATCTCCGAATACAGCTTTTTATTCTTGCCCGCATCCTCACATCGGTACTCTTTTCCTCCATATTCGAGCGTATACCCAGTCACATCGGCTATATTCACATAAGAAACAAGCTTGTTCATAAATTCGTATGTGTCAGCATCTGCAAACGCAAACAGCTCCGCCGGCTCATAATATTCTCCGCCGCCATAGCCGACTGCAACTCTGTCTCCGGTTATGCCGCCGATCCGAAGCTCATAGCTGTCCTTATCTGTTGTGACCGTGAGCAAAGCGCGCACCTCGCCCATACTGTCCGCCTTGTCCGCAAGCCGTACAGACGCGAGCTTTTCCAAGATCTCTTCATCTATAAAGGTATCGCTTGCAAGCGTTTCGTACGGCTGCTTCATGTGCCACACATTACCCTCAAACCGCGTTATCTCCGGCAGATACAGCTCTATCGTTTCATCTCCGCGGACAAGCTTTATTTGCGTTACCGCGTCAGGGTCTATCATTACCCGAGAAAAGCTCGTAAGATAGCTTTTTTCGACACTGAGCGCGTTATACTGCGCTTCGCGCATCATAAACACAACGCCGTCCGCCGATGCAAAATACGCGTCTGAGACCGCGCTTTTTCTGCCTACCGTGATCTTATGCTCACCGTCCGCAGCTGTGACAGTCACCGTCACATCAGGCTCGTCAAGCCCGTATTCCGGCTTTATCTCATTAAGCCTTGTATCTGTTTTATACGAAAGCGCGCTCTCGGCAAGCATAAGCACACGCTGCGACGAATACTCCTCCTCGCCCTCAAGCGTCCATTCCCCATCCTTATTTACAAGGGTAATGCTGCCCGATGCGTTATCTATCGTTATTCGCTCCGCACTGTCCTGCTCCAGAACGGTCACCGCATCTTCCCGCGGCGTATCGCCTGTGTCCGTCTGCGGCTTATAGTTCATCAAAACAACTATCCCTGCCGCGAGCAGAACGGCCGCGGCTATGCCGGCTGTTATTTTTTTCATTACTTATGTCTCCGTCTCAGATATACTATAAAGCCCGTGCCCAGTATCGCCAAAGGCAGAACGCCCAATATAACTGCCGCGAACGCACGTCTTATGCCGATCGGCATCTCCATTTTATCCGGCGAGATCACCTTTACGGGCACAGAGAATACCTCGTTCACGTCCGCGACGGAGTTCGTTACCGTAACAAAATACTCCGCGTTTATCAGCCCCGCCTCGTTTAGCTCGTCAAGCTTGCGCGAAAGCAACATGGTCGTGCCGCTGACATATATCTGACCGTCAGTGTTGTAGTTTATGCTTCTGAGCGCGATATTGCTCGTTCCAACCGATGCTGCCGTTTTGAAATCAGTCGTCACACCTGATACCTCGCTGCTGCGCAGGAACGCGTTTATATCCGTTGCCTTGCCGACATCCTTTATCGTGAGCGGACACGCATAAGTCGGATACAGCACAGGCTTATTCTTTGCTATGAGCTTATCCGTAACATCGTTAGAGTCATAGTCAGCAACGAACAGTACGTTCGGCGCTTCGCCCGTAACATGGTCGCTGCTCTCGATTATGCCTCCCTCGTCCACTACTATCCCGTTCTGCTCAAGATATGCTTTAAGCTCGTCAATATCGGTACATTCCGTATCCAGATATACCTCCAGTGCTCCGCCCGCGTTTATATAGTCATCTATCCGCTTTATCGCCGTGTCCGAAAAATCACTCATTGGGTGCGCGGTTATTATAACATCGGCATCCGCCGGAATATCCGCGTTCTCTATATCAAGCTCCGATACCTCGTATCCGTCAGCTTTGAGCGCGTCCTCCGCCGCCGGAAATCTGCTTTCCTCATGCCCGACAGTAAAATACGCGCGTTTTATTCCGTCGCTTTCAAGCGACATCAGCGCGGAGGTGACATCAGACTCAACATCTATTCCCGCATCCCTGCCCGCAATATTGCCTATTACCGATTCACTGTCTATTATCTTCGACCTTTCACCCGATACTATAACGAGATCGTTTTTGTTAAGCACCTCGCCCTTCGCAGCATAGTCCAATCCGAAGGACGGATCCTTTTCCGGATCTATATTTTCTATTCTGATATGCTCATTCGCCGCCGCATAGCGGTCAAGAACATATCTGACCTCCATGTCCTGCGATGCCTTGTCCGCAATAATATATACGGTCGTGTCCATGTCATAAGTCTTTAAATACTCATAGCTCTTTTCGGAAAGATCGTATACCTTATTGACGGTAAGGTCGAGCTTGATGCCGGTTCTGTTTACAAGCAGCGTCATAAACACATTCAATAATACAAACACCGCCAGCATCACCGCAACGCCCGCCGCTGCCGTAAGCTTCTTTCCGCCACGCTTTATCGCCGTTACCGTAAGGAACGCGAACAGCACGATAATGCTGATATAATACACCGGCGCGGAAATATCGAGCACGCCCCTGCCGAAATCATCAAAGCGCGAGGTCGGCGAAAGCCACAAGAGCGCCGATTGAAGACCGCCGCCTGCAACTGACGCGATATTTCCTAAAAACACCGTCACTATCAGCAAGGCATAGGTGGAGAAGGCAGCGACCACCATCGAATCCGTGAGCGCGCTCATAAACGCGCCTATGGCAAGGAAAGCGCAGCAAAGAAGCAGAAACCCGACAAAGCTGCTTATCGTCTCCGCCCAGTTGACTGTGCCGAACGGCGCGAGCGCCGCCGTGTATATAAACAGCACTCCCACCGCCGCCGCGACTATTATGAATGCCGCAAGGAGCTTTGCGAGCACTATTTCTTCTTCCGTTATCGGCGCCGTAAGCAGCAGGCGGTCTGTTTTGAGCCGCCTGTCCTCGGAGAACATACGCATCGTAAGCACGGGAAGAATGAATGCCTCCCATGTCGTGAGCAGTCCCAGCACCGCCTTTATGGTCGTGTACTCACCCGCAAGGTTGTACATCGAAAACAGCAGTCCGCCCAAAAGCAGGAACAGTGCAAGAAAGATGTATCCGGTCATGGTAAGGAAGTACGAGCGAAGCTCACGCTTTAATATCGCCGTCATATTATTAATCATTATCTCCTTTCACAAAAGCCAAGTTTGAAAGAAAATCGTTCAGATCGTGCGTTTAAGCGAGCGTCGTGTACTATGTGTACATAAGCTTGCGAAAACGTGCGGGCTGGGCGATTTTATTCAAACTTCCTCTCCGCCTGTCAGCTCTACAAATAATTTTTCCAGCTCCTTGTCATTTTTCTCTATCGGTCTGTCCGTAACGATCCTGCCGTTATTTATGATCATGACTCTTGAGCAGACCGCGCTTATCTCACTAAGGATATGCGAGCTCAATATCACCGCGCGGTTTTTGCCGAGCCGCTTTATAAGACTGCGCATCTCTATCAGCTGGTTAGGGTCAAGCCCCACGGTCGGCTCGTCAAGAATAAGTATCTCAGGGTCGCCGAGAAGCGCCGCCGCAAGCCCGGTGCGCTGGATATATCCCTTTGAGAGGTTGCCTATGCGCCTGTTTATCACCATAGAGACGCTTGCCTCCTTCGCTGCCGCCTCTACCTGACCTTTGTCCGCGCCCTTCAGCTCCGCTGCAAACCGCAGATATTCGCCCACGGTCATCTCAGGATACACCGGCGGCTGCTCCGGCAGATAGCCGAGCTTCCTTTTTGCCTTAACAGGCTCCTTCCATGTGTCGACCCCTCCGAGCTTTACCGTGCCGGATGAGGGCGCGGTGAAGCCGGTCATCATATTCATCGTAGTGGTCTTGCCCGCGCCGTTCGGACCGAGAAGCCCCACTACCTCACCCGCGGCAATGGTGAACGATATATCGTCCACCGCTGTTTTGCTGCCGAATATTTTAGTAAGGTTTTTTACCTCAATCATCGTTTTTTTCCTCTATAATAGATATAGCCAATTCCTTTAGCTGCTCCGCGTCCACCGCGCCCGGCGCCGCGCTCATAAGCTCGGAGGCGTTCTGCACCTTCGGGAACGCGGTAACGTCACGGAGACTGTCACAGCCGGTCATAAGCATCGCAAGCCTGTCAAGCCCGATACCCATGCCGCCGTGCGGAGCCGCCGCGTATTTGTATGCCTCAACGAGGAAGCCGAACTTCGCTTCTATCTCCTCATCGGTAAGTCCCAACGACTCAAACATCCTCTGCTGAAGCTCGTAATCGTTTATTCTTATCGACCCGCTTGAAAGCTCTATGCCGTTGAGCACAAGATCATAGGCCTTTGCGATGACCTTGCCCGGGTCGGTATCAAGATACCCGATGCACTCGTCCTTCGGCATGGTGAACGGATGATGCATAGCCACCCACGACTCCGTTTCATCGTCATACTCAAAGAACGGGAAGTCTGTTATCCACAGGAAGTTCCACCCCTCCGGTATCATGTCGAGCCGTTTTGCGGTCTTTAACCGAAGCGCACCGAGCACAGGCAGCGTTATCCTGTCCTTATCGGCAACTATGAGCACAACATCGCCCTGCTTTGCGCCCAAGCGGTCCATGAGCGCCTTTATCTCATCGGGCGTAAAGAACTTCTTGAAGCTCGCATTCGGCTCCGCGTCAGTCCAGCGCACATACGCCAGACCCTTTGCGCCTATGCCCTTTGAGTAATCAACAAGCTTGTCTATTTCCTTTCTCGTATATGTCGCCGCCGCGTCCGGCACGACTATGGCACGCACCGAGCCGCCGTTATCTATAGCGGATCTGAATACGACAAATTCGCAATCGCGCACATCATCCGTGATATTCTGTATCTCCATGCCAAAGCGCGTGTCAGGCTTGTCCGAGCCGTAGCGCTCCATTGCGTCCTTATAGGTAAGGCGCGGGAGCGGCGTCGGAATATCGGTGTCAAGGACGGTTTTATACAAGTATTTTATAAAGCCCTCCGCAATCTCTAAAATATCTTCTACATCAACAAAGGACATCTCCATATCTATCTGCGTGAACTCCGGCTGACGGTCTGCTCTGAGATCCTCGTCGCGGAAGCAGCGTGCAAGCTGGATATAACGGTCAAAGCCCGCTATCATCAAAAGCTGCTTATATATCTGCGGCGACTGCGGCAGAGCATAGAACTTGCCGTGATGGATACGCGACGGAACGACATAGTCCCTTGCGCCCTCCGGCGTGGATTTTATCATCATCGGCGTTTCTATCTCGATAAAGCCGTTGTTATAGAAGTAGTCACGCGCCGCCTTCGCTATCTCCGAGCGCATGATGATGTTCTTTTGCAGGACGCCGCGCCTGAGATCAAGATAACGGTATTTCAGCCTCAGCTCCTCGTTTACATTGGTGTCATTCACCACCTCGAACGGCGGAGTTTCCGCCTTTGCAAGTATTCTGAGATCGTCTACAAGTATCTCTATATCGCCTGTAGGCAGCTCCTTGTTCTTGCTCTCGCGCTCGCGAACCACACCCTTTGCCATAAGCACAAACTCCTGGCGGCAGGTACGCGCCTTCTCGAACACATCACGGCTCGATGTATCGTCAAACGCAAGCTGTACTATCCCCGTTCTGTCGCGGAGATCAATAAATATGAGCGTACCCATATCCCTTATTTTCTGAACATATCCGCCGACAACGACCGTTTTGCCTATGCCCTCGGTTTCTCCGCAGTAGTTTGTCCGCTTTAAGCCTTGCATTGTATCCATTTTAGTTTTGTCCTCCTAAGTATTCCGCTATATCCTCAAATTTAACCATTGTCTGCTCGCCGGTAGCCATATTCTTTATGTTTGCCGCGCCCTCGGCAAGCTCGTTATCGCCAAGCACCATAGTGTACTGTGCACCAAGCTTATCGGCATACTTCATGCTCGCCCGCAGGGCTCTGCCGAAGTGATCGGTATCTGCCGCTATACCCTCGCCGCGGAGTCTGTTTACAAGCCCCTGCGCCGCCGTAACGGCAGCCTCGCCCATCGGCGCGACATACAGCTTTACCGGCTCCGGCGCGGGTATCTCCGCTCCGGTCTCGTCAAGTCTCAGCAAAAGCCGTTCTATGCCCAGTCCGAAGCCGACCGCCGGGCAGTCCTTGCCGCCGATCTCTTCGACCAGTCCGTCATATCTGCCTCCGCCGCAAACGGTGAACCCGCCGCTGATTATCTCGAATACCGTCTTTGTGTAATAATCAAGTCCGCGCACTATGCCGGGATCCACCTTGTACTGTATCCCCATACTGTCAAGGCACGCTTTGAACCCTTTAAAATGCTCCCGACAGTCATCACAGAGATAGTCAAGTATCGTCGGTGCGCCCTGCACCAGCTCATGGCAGCTCGGCACCTTACAGTCTATTATCCTCAGAGGGTTGCGCTCAAACCGGCTCTTGCAGTCGCCGCACAGCTCATTATAGTGCGGCCGGAAATATTCCTTTAGCGCCTCGCTGTAAGCCTTGCGGCAGGTCGGACAGCCGATGGAATTCACGTTTACCGACAGATCCTTTAAGCCCACCTTGCCGAGAAACGCGAGAGCAAGCGAAAGCACCTCGGCATCCATTGTCGGGCTTTTTGCTCCGAACGCTTCAACACCGAACTGGTGGAATTCGCGTAGCCGCCCCTTCTGCTTGTTCTCATAACGGAAGCAGGCAATGTTATAAAACATCTTCATCGGCATAGGCAGCGCGTAAAGACTGTTCTGTATAAAGCTCCTCGCAACCGATGCCGTACCCTCCGGACGCAGCGTTACGCTTCTTCCGCCCTTATCGTTAAAGGTATACATCTGCTTCTCAACAACATCGGTGGTGTCGCCTACGCCGCGCTCGAAAAGCTCCGTATGCTCAAACGTGGGCACGCGCACCTCCTTGTAGTTATATAGCTCAGCTGTCTCCTTAAAGACCCTTTCAAGATACTGCCACCTGTAGCTGTCGGCAGGCAGCAGATCCTCTGTCCCCTTCGGAGATGTCGTTATTATCATATAGCTATCATTCCTTCCGATAGAAATTCTATTCTATTTTACTATGTTACCTTAATAATGTCAAGATAATGTCAAGTTTTTTATGTGTTTTTTCAAATTCCCTCTTTATTTTTCCGGCTGTATGTAGTATAATAAACATATACTTTCTTTTGGAGGGCGAAAATGGAATATAATATAGAATACCTCAAGCTCCTCAAGGAGCAATACCCAACGATACAGAGCGCGTGCGCGGAGATGATAGCGCTTCAATCGCTCATGAAGATGCCGAAGCTCACGGAGCATTTCATGAGCGACATTCACGGCGAATACGAGTCATTTTTACATATACTCCGCAACGCGTCGGGCGTAATAAAGGAAAAGATACGCAATATTTATGAGCACACGCTGTCCGAAAAGGATCGCGACACACTCGCGACCTTGATCTACTATCCGAGCGAGAAGCTGGAGGTTATAAAGAGCGAGGTGCCGGACCTGAACGACTGGTATAAGATAACTCTGTACAGGCTTATTGTCGTGTGCCGTCTTGTTGCGTCCAAGTACACGAGCGAGCGCGTAAGGCAGATGCTGCCGGAAACCTTTGGCGGTATAATAGATGAGCTTCTCCATGCCGACATCGATTTCGGAATGGATAAGGAGATGTACTATAACCAAGGCATACTTTCTATAATCGAGCTTGGACAGGCGGACGAGTTCATAGTCGAGATAGCGCACCTTATCCAGAACCTCGCCATAGGCAAGCTGCATATAATCGGCGATATCTTTGACCGCGGTCCGCGCGCGGACATAATCCTTGACAGGCTGATAAAATACCATGACGTTGACATTCAATGGGGCAACCACGATGTTGAATGGATGGGCGCTGCAGCGGGGTCACTGGCGTGTATTGCAAATGTGATCGCGATCTCGACAAAATACTGTAACTTCGACTGCATAGAGGACGGCTACGGAATAAACCTGCGCCAGCTTACGATGTTCGCGCTGGAGACATACGCCGATGACCCGTGCGAATGCTTTATGCCCCGCAATCCGAATTCGGTCAACATATCCCGACATGACGAGGTGTTCTGGGCAAAGCTGCACAAGGCTATATCTATAATCCGCTTCAAGCTTGAAGGGCAGATAATCATGGCTCATCCGGAGTTCCACATGGAAAACCATCTGATGCTTGACAAGATAGACTACGACAAGGGCACTATAAATATCGAGGGCAAGACCTACGAGCTGCTTGATAAGAACTTCCCGACCATCGACCCCGATCATCCGTACGAGCTTACCGAGGAGGAAACGGAGCTTATGCATTCGCTGCGCTCATCCTTCCGCAACAGTGAAAAGCTCCAGGCGCATATACGGTTCATGTATTCGAAGGGGCGTCTGTATCGTGTGGCAAACGACAACCTGCTGTTCCACGGCTGCATACCGATGACGCCGGAGGGCAAGTTTGCCGAATATGAGATAAACGGCATGAAGGTAAAGGGCAAGGCGCTCTTTGACCGCGCCGAGCAGGTGGCACGCGTCGGCTACTTCGGCAAATCCGCCTCGGAGGATAAGCTATACGGTCAGGACTTCCTGTGGTATCTGTGGTGCGGCGTAGGCTCGCCGGCATACGGCAAGAATAAGATGACCTCATTCGAGAGGTATTTCATAGCCGACAGCGAGACATGGACCGAGATCAAGGATCCGTACTACAAGCTGATAGAGGATCCGGCGATCTGCGACAAGATCCTCCGCGAGTTCGGTGTCGATCCCGAAAGCTATTCGCATATCATAAACGGACATGTGCCCGTAAAGATCAAAAAGGGCGAAAGCCCGATACACGCCGGCGGAAAGCTGCTCGTGATAGACGGAGGTCTTTCAAAGGCCTACCAGAGCAAGACCGGCATAGCGGGATACACTCTCCTGTTCAACTCGCACGGACTGCTGCTCTCGGCGCATGACGCGTTCGATTCGGTAAAGAGCGCTGTCAGCCAGGACAACGATATACATTCATCCCTTGACACTATCGACATGGCGCCGCGGCGGCTGCTCGTTGAGGACACGGACGAAGGTCGGAGACTGCAAAAGAAAATAGACGATTTGAGAGCGCTTGTAAACGCGTTCAGAAAGGGACTTGTAAGATGAGAAGTTATGTAAATGAGCCTTTGGAAATAAACCTGGCTGCGCCAAACGGCAATTACGAGGTAACGCTGAGCATTAAGGCGCATTGTGACACAGTATTCACAGTATACGCGCAGCACCGAAGCGTTATAAGACGCGACATTGGTATAAGCAAAGGCGAGAGCATGGACATCACCTTTGCCGTAAGCGTGTTTGACCGCCACTTCCACGGCGCGGACTATGAGAAGGTAAGCGGAATAAAAATACAGATAGCAACAGACGGAGATATTACGGCTACCGCCGCGGCATCACCCGCAGAGATACCCACCCTTTTCGTGTGCGGTGACTCTACCGTTACGGATCAGCCGGCGGAATACCCATACGAGCCGTCAAAGACCTACTGCGGCTGGGGGCAGGCGTTCCCGTCGCTCGTCACTCCGGCGCTCGCTGTGGCAAACCACGCGCAATCCGGCTCGTGCACAACAGAGTTTATGGAAACGAACCTCACCGCGTTTGAGGATAAGATACGCCCGGGTGATTTTATGGTGATAGAGTTCGGTCACAACGACCAGAAGAAGCCGGAGCTGGACGCGTTCGGCGGATATAAGGCAAATCTTTTAAGGCTTGTGGATATCGCACGCGCACACGGCGCGGAGCCGATAATCTGCTCGCCGATAAACAGGATAATCTTTGAGCCAAACGGCAGCCTACGCAATCTTTTGGGCGATTACAGAAACGCGGCAAAGGCAGCGGCGTCGGAGGCAGGATGCACGTTTATAGATATGTGGCAGCGGTCAACGGATTACTTCGTAACGGCGGGGCCTGTTAAGTCCTGGCAGTTCTTCCGCTGTGACGGGGCAACGCGCGACTATACGCACACCAACGACATAGGCGGTGCGCTCGTCTCAAAATTCTTTGCATCGGAAATGCTGAAAAATAACGGACCTTTGGCAAAGTATATCGATGCAAGCCGCGTGGTAATTGAGGAGGTCATAGCAGACCCCGGCGATAAGGACGACAACTCCGCCGAGCTTGCGCAGCTCAGCGGCGTGGGGCTTGTAAACATCCCCGAGGACTTTGACGCGGATATAACGGGACTGCAGATATGATTTTTTACATAATACCGAGGGGACGATTATCAGAAGGTCGTCCCCTCGGTTATTATGTATTCACAAACACTATCCTTAATAATTCATCTCTTCCAACCATATTTACTATTGTTTTGTCAACAGCATTGCGAGACACCACATCTCCCATGTCAGTTACTGTTTTTCTATTGCAAAACCTCTTAGATGACCCTCTGCTTTTTGCTTTAAACGTCCCCAACCATTTTTCTTTTTTATTGTTATAACGCAAAGCTTCCATTCACAGCAGCCCTCACACCAATCATCACTCATTGTGACATCTTTTTCGGTCAACCTCTTACCATTACCCATTGCGTACTTGTTCATACAATCCAAACATAGCTCCGCCATATCTTTCACTCCTTTATTGTGTTTTATAACATGTTAATTGTTATTAATTATAACATATTATTTTTACTTTTGTCAATATATAATATTGACAGAGGTGAAAAACATGGATAAGAAATTAACGATAAGTAAGAAATCACTAAAAGGCGAAGATGGATTTAAGATTTTTTCCATCCGCCTTAAAAACAACATTATTGAGAAATTAGACGAGCTTTCACAGGAATCCGGCAGGTCAAGGAATGAACTCATAAACATCCTTTTGGAGTTTGCTGTGGATAATTGTGAAGTAGTGTAACAAATGGGGCTGTATCAAAACCAATCATTACCATGATGGTTTTGATACACCCTTTTTTTATACAAAAAAACAGAAACAGCCTCTTTACAGAAAGCTGTCTCTGGTGTAAAATATAAATATGAAAAACAATATTCTACACTCAGATT
>JAFRDB010000063.1 GCA_017404065.1 Clostridia bacterium | reverse complement strand
TTAATTGTTGTTGTTGAATCAATTATACAGCAAAAGGGAGGTTATTGCTATATTTTTATTCAAAATTATGCAAAAGCCTCGTAAAAGCAAGGATTTTAATAAAAATAAAATCAAAAAACGGGGTGTCGATTTGACACTACCAACTTATAAATGGAGGAATGAAAAATGAGTCATGATATGACTGCTGCCGAAAAACAAGCCGAGGCTGCAAGACATGCGGTGCTTCATCTTGAAGAGATCACTAAGGACCCGATGAAGGTACAGGAGGGATTTCTGCTGAAGCTGCTTGATGACAATAAGGACACTGAGTACGGAAGAAAATACAGGTTTTCGGATATTCATTCTGTCGAGGAATACAGACAGAGAGTTCCCGTAACGACCTATGACGACTATGCTCCATATATCGAGCGGATGAGCGAAAAGGGTGAGCGCGACCTCATAACCGCTTATGATCTGGCACTTTATAATAAATCATCGGGATCTATAGGCGCTCCGAAGCGTATCCCAATGACTAAGAAAGCCATAGAGAATTTTATGATGTACAACGCATCATACGAGGCAGGTATCCTGGCACGCCGCTTTGGCGGCTCGCTTGCAAGCGGAAGGACCATATCACTTACTCTATCAAACCCGGATCTTAAGTTCATGGCCGACGGTGTGCCGTTCGGCTCGCTGTCAGACACATCCACGCTTCAGGCAAAGCCATTCTGGACAAGGATATTCACATCACCCATCGCGGCATCCTTTGCTGTCACGGGTACCGATACCCGCTATCTTCACGCGCGGTATGCGTTGATAGACCCTGCGCCGACAAGGATAGCATGCTCGTTCATGAGCTTTACACTTGAATTTTTAAGATATATTGAATCGAACTGGGAAATGCTCGTAGACGATATCGAAAAGGGAACTATAGATGAGTCGATCGAGCTTCCCGAGGATGTCAGGGCGGAGCTTATAAAGGAGCTTGTGCCCGATCCTGCGCGCGCAAAGGAGCTGCACGATATATTCAGTCAGGGCTTTGATGAGCCGTTTGTGCCGAAGGTGTGGAAGAATCTGAAGGTCATTTCCGGCGCGGCAACGGGCACATTCAAGAAGTATGCTGCAAAAATGCAGGAACGCTATACAGGAAATATCCCGATCTCACGCAGGGGCGTTTCGGCTTCGGAGGGTGCGTTTTCGGTATCCATCGGTCTTGACAGCTGCGACTCGGTGCTTTTGCCTGATTCGGTATTCTTTGAGTTCTTGCCGGAGGGTGAGGAGGATATTTCAAAGCTCGTAACACTGGATAAGCTTGAAAAGGGGAAGAAGTATGAGCTATATATAACAAACCTTTCCGGCTTCTACCGTTACAGCATGAAGGATGTTTTCCTTGTGACGGGAATGTACAACAACACCCCGACCATAGAGTTTCAGTATCGCGCGGACAGGACCGTCAGCATCATGGGCGAAAAGACCACCGAGACCGCTGTGCGCGCAGCTGCGGAAATGACTGCTGACAGGTGCGGATTTGAGCTTGTAGAAAGCTCAATGTATCCCGATATTGATGATTCAAGATATGTGTATATCCTGGAGATAGATAAAATTCCGCAGGAGCTTACATACGACATGATACGCGATACCCTCGAAGGCTGTCTTGCGGAGGTGAATCCGTCTATGGGTGACAAGGTGAAAAAGGGTATATGCGCGCCTACGGGATTATTATTCAGCCAGCCCGAAACATTTATCCTCTACCGTGAGATGCTGCAAATGCACGGGTATTCGGTAGGTCAGACAAAGCCGGTGACAGTTATAACAAATGAGTTCCAACGCAGGTTTTTCCTCAGAATGACAGATGACTTTGAGGAGATAAAGGGGCTTCGAGCAATAAAAGCCCGAGCCTGAGATAAAGGGCGCAAGGTATCATCATTTATCAGTACAGAATGATCTTTCTGTTGCTTAGTATTTTAAGCTATATAAAAAGCTGCTCTAATGTGATGATATTTGACAAAAAACATAATATGGTTTTTGTCAACTTGCCGGAAATATATTTTAATATTTACTTGACATTGGCTCTATATAGTTGTATAATTATGTAAGCGCTACAAGATATAGCGTTGAAGTACGGGAGGTTGATGAGCTTGAATTATGCGGAGATAAAATATTATGATATAGCAAACGGACCGGGTGTAAGAACATCGCTGTTTGTATCCGGCTGTACGCATAAGTGTTCGGAATGCTTTAACAGTATTGCGTGGAGCTTTGATTATGGCGAAAGGTTCACGGAGGACGTATGCAAAAAGATTTATAAAAGCTGTGAGCCGGAGTATATAACAGGGCTGACTGTGCTTGGAGGCGAGCCGTTCGAGCCGGAGAACCAGGGCGCGCTTCTTCCTTTTCTCGGAGGCTTTCGCGCTATGTATCCGGACAAGAGCGTGTGGATATTCTCCGGCTATACCTTTGAGCAGATAACCGGTAAGGAGAAAGCGCGCTGCACGACGGAGCTGAGCGGTGAGATGCTTTCTTATGCGGATGTGCTTGTTGACGGACGTTTTGAAAAGGACAAGAAGGATCTAACCCTTCGTTTTCGCGGCAGCTCAAACCAGAGGCTTATAGATGTGCAAAAAACGCTTAGCTCGGGCGAGATCGTCCTATGGTCGGATGATCTCGCAACCGATTCGCGTCATTAACAGCCTAATGCGTTCGAAAGCTTTTCTATACACCGCTTCTCTATACGACTGACATAGCTGCGGCTTATGCCGAGACTTTTTGCGATCTGCTGTTGAGTTTCGCGTTTCGCGCCGCCCAGTCCGTACCGGCGGATGATAATTTCCTGTTCTGACGGTGACAGGAACCGAGACAGTGCGCCGTACAGACGCTTTGCCTCTATGCTAAGAGAGACGCTTTCGGAGATATCCGGCTCATCGGAGGCGAGGATATCCGCAAGAGTGAGATTGCCGCCGTCAGTATCTGTACCGATGCTGTCATCTATATAGACCTCGCGCCGCTCCCGCTTTTGCGAGCGCAGATACATAAGTATCTCATTTTCAATGCATTTTGAGATATACGAGGACAGCTTTCTGTTTTTTGATAGTTTGTATGTGTTGATACCCTTAATAAGACCTATGGTGCCGATGGAGATAAGATCCTCGGCATTTCTTTCGTCACTGTACTTTTTTGTTATATGCGCAACAAGCCTGAGATTGCGTTCTATAAGTATATTTTTTGCCGTCTCATCACCCTTGTCAAAGAGCGCGAGATAGTGTTCCTCCTCATCTGAGGTGAGCGGCGGCGGAAATGACGCGCTGCCTGTGACGTAACCCGCCATAAGCACCACAGCCCGCAGCCATTCAAATATAGCGCTCAACATAAAAAAACACCTGCCTTTTATAAAACAAACTGAAATATATCCGAGGGGGGTCACATGGATGCAAAAAAGTTTTTTACATCACCTTTGATCAGCTATATATTAAATATATTTACATACGGCTTGTAATGGTTGTATTTTTCTTGACAAGAAACATAAAATGTTATATAATCATACCATAAATAATTACATGAGGAGGAAACAATAATGGTAAGAAAGGCATTGACGATGAATGTATATCCGGAGTATATAGACGAGTATATCAAGCGCCACAACGAGCTATGGCCGGAGATGAAGGACATGATCCACGAGTACGGATGCAGGAACTACTCAATATTCGTAAATCGTGAAACGAACACGCTATTTGCGTATCTGGAGCTTGAGGACGAGTCAAAGTGGGCAAAGGCTGCCGATACCGAGATCAACAGAAAATGGTGGGACTTCATGGCACCGATCATGGAGACGAACCCGGACAACAGTCCGGTAGAAAATCCGTTGGAAATAGCATTTCATCTGGACTGATACGAAAGAAGGAAATATAAATGACAGACAAGGAGCTATACGATAGCCTTACATACGAAAAGAAAAACGCGTATACCGAGATGACGGATGCGGAGCGCGCGGAGATGACAGAGCTTTGCGATCAATACCGCGGCTTTTTAGACCGTTGCAAAACAGAGCGTGAATGTGTGAAGGAAGCAATAAAGATGGCGGAGGCTGCCGGTTTTAAAAAGCTGACAGAGCTTGACGTTTTAAAGCCCGGCGATAAGGTATATAAGATAAACCGCAACAAAAACATTTTTCTTGCCGTTATTGGCACCGAGGATATTCATAAGGGCATAAATATTGCCGGAGCGCATATAGATTCACCGCGCCTTGACCTGAAGCAGAATCCGCTTTATGAAAAGAACGATATGGCGCTTTTAAAGACGCACTACTACGGCGGCATAAAAAAGTACCAGTGGCCGACTATCCCGCTTGCTATACACGGCGTTATATTTAACGACAAAGGCGAGAAGAAAGATATAGTTATCGGCGAAAGGGATGACGATCCCGTATTTGTAATAACGGACCTGCTTCCGCATCTTGCAAAGGATCAGATGGCAAAGAAGATGACCGAGGGCATTGAGGCGGAGAACATGAACCTGCTTATCGGCGGTATTCCAATTGAGGCAGAGGATGTTAAGGAAAAGGTAAAATTTGCGATATTGAAGCTGCTTAACGCGCGTTACGGCATAACCGAGCGCAGCTTTCAGAGTGCTGAATTTGAGATCGTTCCGGCACATAAGGCGCGGAATGTAGGGCTTGATGAGAGCTTTATAGGCGCGTATGGCCATGATGACCGCGTTTGCGCGTATACCACGCTTCGCGGAATACTCAGCGAGACCGCACCCAAGCGCACAGCGGCGGCTATCCTTGTTGACAAGGAGGAGATCGGCTCAATGGGCAACACAGGCGCGAGGAGCGCGTTTATGACAATGACCTTTGCCGAGATAACAGAAAAGCTTACAGGAAGATGCAGCATAACAGATCTTAACCGGGTCATAGAGAATTCGGCGTGTATGTCCTCTGATGTATCCGCAGCGGTCGATCCGAACTATAGCGAGGTATCGGAGGCAAGGAACGCGTCATTCGCGGGCAAGGGTGTTTCGATAGAGAAGTACACCGGTGCGCGCGGCAAGTACGATTCATCAGACGCAAGCGCGGAATATGTCTATGAGATAGGCAGACTTATGGACGATGACGGTGTTATCTGGCAGACCGGCGAGCTTGGCAAGGTTGACCAGGGCGGCGGCGGCACGATCGCGCAGTATGTTGCAAATCTTAATATGGACGTTATCGACTGCGGTGTTCCGGTACTTTCGATGCACGCGCCGTTTGAGGTAGTGGCAAAGACTGATGTATATATGGCATACAGAGCATATAAAGCGTTCTATAAAAGATAAACTTATCAAAACGAATGACGCTTATAAATCGGTTTTTCAACCGGTTTGTAAGCGCCATTTTTTCGATATGCTTATATTTGTGATAGAAATTTCAGTTTGTCGGACTCCCTTCGTCAGCCCTTACGGGCTGCCACCTTTTAGCTACGGCGTTTGTTGCTGTGCAACACGCCTACGACACGCAAGCGTGTCGCTCACCTCAAGAGGGAGGCAAGAATGTGTGTGGTAGCCCGATACACTTGGCTCCCTCTATGAGGGAGCTGTCGCGCCGACAGGCGTGACTGAGGGAGTTAAACTAAAATTTAGTTTTGCAGTGTCCGCTTTTTGTTGCTTAGCACCGGCAGTTATTGCGTCCTCCGCCGGAGGGGTCTGTCTCACCGGACTCTAAGAATTCGCAGCGTGACGGGGGATAGAACTCATCCATCGGGAAGTCGATACGGTCAAACAGCTCGCATGGGCTGTCATCTACCGCGCTCACGCATTCCTTTTTCGGTATACAGTAATCATAGCTCGGTATCAATAGCTGAACGTGTCTTTCGAGCTTAACTATCGAGAAGATACCAAGCGATACGTATGTCCGTTTTGCTTCTCCGCCTACGACAAGTGCATCGTTAAATACTTTGCATACGCAGTCGGGAATTGACGCGAGATCAAAGTCCTCGTCACAGCAGCAGCTGTTGTTGTTGCGTACATCCTTGAGCGATTCGCCGAGTGTGATCGGTTCAACTACCTCAACGACCGCATACGGCATATTTGTCTTTTTCCATTGCTGTGTGTCAAACTCATTCTGCTTATACTTTGACGAGAATGTCTTTGAATTGCCGTCGGAGCCGAACAGGATAACGCGCTTGTCAAAGATCGCAAGTCCCTCTACCTCTACCGGTCTGCCAACGCCGGTATATACGTTAAGAGTTATCTTAAAGAAGTAGGTGAGGTCTATCGAATAAAAGCCGCGGTTAAACGGTACAGCTTCAAGATCGGTGAACACCCATATTATCTCTGCGCCTGTTGCCTTTATGCTGATGGCGCGGTCTACTACCTCCTGGCCGGACTGGGTGAGGAATACTCTGAGATCCTCAATACAGTCTTTGCTATTACTATAATCATATTAGAGGAAAAATGTTTTTTAAAAAAGCCAGTCTATTTTTAAGTCGAATTTTACTCCGTTCTTGTAGCTTCTGTCTGTGCGGCGATACTCTATTCTTTTTATTATTCTTTTAACTATCTTGTTCTTATCCGCGGCATCAAGTTCTTCCCATCTTTTTATCAGATCTTCGGCTTCGGGAATAAGCTCTTCCTTGTTTGGCTTATTATCTGTGCTTGCTATTGCATCTTCAAGCTTTTTTATTTCTTTTTCTGCTGCTGTTTCCCTTTCCTTTAATTCCTTTTGCCTTTCCATGTATGTATATACATCATATATCCCTTGTTCAAGAAGATCGTGCAGGCGTGAACGCTGGCTCTTAACGGTCGTTAGCTGCTTCTTTATTGCTGTTATCTGATCCTTGCTTCTCTGCTCTTTTTGGCTCTCTTTTTCTTCCGGCTCAAGCTTCGCTTTTTTTAGCTCCTCCTCTATGCTTATCTTTAATGTTTCTTCAAAGCTCGGAAGAGGAAGTCCGCAGTTGCATCCTGTCTTTGTGCAGTATAATCTTGTTGTATTGTTGCCTTTGTGGTCTACCTGCCTTTGGATAGGTCGGCCGCAATTCATGCAGTATAATATTCCGCTGTACGGGTTCTTTATTTCGCCCGTGAATTTGCTTACCGTTGTTCTCGACTTCAAGATTTTTTGCGCCTCCTTGAATTGTTCTTCTGTTATTAGCGGCTTATGGATGCCTTTTGCTGTTATCCACTCGCTTTCCTCGTTATTCTTTATTCTGAGCTTATCGGTGCTCTTTTTCTTCTTGATCCACTTTGTTCTGTTCCATACTATCATACCGCAGTATATAGGGTTTTTCAGTATCATCCTTATACTGCTCTTTGACCACTCGCCGCCGGACGGACCCTTTATCCCCATGCTGTTGAGCTTGTCTCTGAGCTTGTTTGTGCCCTCTTGCTCGGATGTGTATATGTCAAATATCATCTTTACTATCTCGGCTTCGGGTTCATAAGGTTCGAGAGTTGACAGCTTGCCTACCTTCGTTCGCTTATAGCCGTAGGGGAGTGCGCCGATGTGGCCGCCTTCTTTTAATGTTTCTATTAAGCCGCGCCGCATTCTTTTTCGTATCAATCGCCACTCCTGCCGCGCTATGAAGGTTCGCATTTCTACTGTCATTTCGTCCACTTCGTCCTCAAGGTCGTATACCTTTTCCGGTGTGATTATCATGCATCCGGCATCTCTTATTGTCTCCATTATTATACCGCTGTCTTTCGTTGACGATCTTCCGAGGCGGTCTATATCAACGCACATTACGGCGGTATACATACCTTGCTCTACATCACTCAGAAGCCGCAGCATCTCGGGGCGCGTGAATAGTCCTTCGCCTGACACGACTTCTTTATATACCGCTGTCACTGTTATGTTATTATTAACTGCATATTCGTTTAGAAGCTTCTCATGCCTTGCGAGCGTCTGATCTATGCTCTCGTTCGGATCGTCGGCGCGGCTTTTTCTCAGATAATATGCTGCGGCGGATTTGTATTCTTCCTTTAATTCAAGCATAAAAAATACACTCCTTTATAAAATAAGCTTGATTTATAGGAGTGAGTGTGATATAATAATCATGCTTGATTTGGTGATTATATATCACACTCATTCTTTATTTAATTCCCTTTGGAGCGGCAACTCCGAAGGGGATTTTTCTATTTTTATTTTTCCGGTAATTTTCTTGACCGGTAGTTGACTAATGTGCAAGTAAACCGGCTTTGTTCATTCATACACTTCCATCATCTTTTTTATCAATATCTTCTATTGGAAATGCATATTCGCTTATTTCTTCTCTTTCTATGCTTTCATCGTCAATGTAGCTTACACTTGTATACATCGTTACTTCATGACCATATGTATAACTATTGTCTAATGTGAATTCGTATGGTTCATTTGATTTATAATATTTTGTTCCCCTACCAAACTTATACCATGTCCCGTACCATGTTTTCCCTGCGCAGTAATAAAGATTATATGTTCCTATTGGCACGTATAGTTCATATTCTTCTCCGCTTCTTACAAAGAAGCTTATATCATAACCATCTGCCTCTCCAGTATATTTTAGATATATATAATAATTGTCATCATTTGTTACTTTTACCTTAAAAGGAGCTATTGAATATTGCTCTGTTTCTGTAAACATATGTCCCGTTTCAGGCAATGGTTGTTCAGGTATTGGCTTTGTTGTCGGTTTTGTTGTGGGGGTTGCCGTTTGTTCTATTGCTACAGTTCCATTGATTGATTTCTTTTTATTTGTTATATTTATCAATACTCCTATGCCGATTATTAGAACCACAACTGCTATAGGTATTGTTTTTATCAGTATTCTTATTCTTGCTTGCTCTCTTTCATCCATCTGAACCATTGAGTGATATATTTTCTCTAATCTGATTAATTCATCTTGGCACTTTTCCTTTCTTGCTTCTTGTTCTCTTATTTGTAATGGCAAGAATGTTTGGCTTGTTTTTAACGTTTCAATTGCTCTTTTTTTCTCTTCTGCTTCTTCTTTAGTTATATAGCCGTTTCTGTATAGATTTTCTATATCTTTTTCTCTTATACCCTCTTTTAGCACACTATCTACATATTCGTAATCTTCTTTTAATGTCCTTAATATCTTATTTACTCTATCGAGTTCTCTATCTTTTTCTATCATGCTTTCGTTTATCTCTCTATAATTATGCATTTCATACACCTTTTCTATGTATAATATATTATTATCTCTCTTATTCCGTAGCTTGTCGGTAATGCAATATAGAATTTCATATACCGCTTAGATTGAAAGCTCTATTTATTTGTGGTATAGTTTCATCTAAATCTTCTGCAATTGTCTTGCCGGGTTTTATATCGAGCATCTTATCTATACCCGCTTGCATCTCCGGATGATTGCGGTATTCTTTTATTAGTTTTATTTCATGCTCGCTTAATTTTATTTCTTCATTTTCTTTCTTTTCTTCTTCAAGACATAGTATATATGATGGTTTTACATTATACAGCTTTGCAAGTTTCATTATTGTTGTTCTTTTAATATTCTCTACATTTCCTTTTTCATATTTGTTTACAGCTGCTTTTTGTACTCCAATTGCTTTTCCTACATTCTCTTGTGTCAGATTGTTTTCAATCCTTAGACGCTTTAGCCTTTCACCCATACTCTCCATTTCCTTCCCTCCTTTCATAGGTATTATATCACACCCTAAATATCCTGTCAAGATATTTTTACATTAGTAAAAAAATAAAATAATTTCAAAAAATATCTTGACAAGATACAAATTATGTGTTACAATCGAAGTATCTTAAAAAGATACGGAGGTGTGATTTTATGAATAAAGCCTTGTTTATGTACCACTTAACAGGTCAAAATTTATCTATTTCTGATTTGGCTAAACAGCTTCCTATTTCTCGACAGTCTTTGCATGATAGACTTACCGGGAAAGTTGATTTTAAAGTTTCGGAAATAAAAGCTCTCAAAGTGATTTTAAACTTAACTCCAAAGGAAGTAGATCAAATTTTTTTTGATGATGAAGTATCGTATAAAGATACAATACCGGCATGATGCGGGGGAGGTGATGTGTGTGGCGGAATGGAAACCGGGTGAAGCTATGTCAAAGGATTTTGCTTTGCTTGCTCTTAAGGAAATTAAAGGCTTTTACAGGAGATTGTTCTTCATAGATGATCAAAAGCCGTTTAACGGTGAAGAGGATTTCGAGGGTGCTCTTTCTGTCATTGACGGCTTGATCGGTTATGTTGAAGCTACTGAGGTAACCCCCTTTCGCCCTTCGGGCACTTTCCCCGGAGGGGACAGCAAGGGAGAACGGGGAGGTGATGTGTGATGTATCGAGTTGGAAAGATGAAAGGAAGCAGTTCCCTTTCAAACAAGAAACTGCTTCTAATCCTTAGAGATTATCAAAAAGATAGTAAAAATAAAAGCGTAATTCAGCTTACATATAGCTCTCAAAGGCTTCCGGATCAATGCCCGCATTGATGCATATTGCTTTATATGTTCGTATTGCATGATTAACGGATCTTCTCATTTCTTTGGATTTGCTTTTAACTGCCTCAGTTGAATCCGGCAGATTATATAATTCATTGATCTGATCCTTTAAAACACGCAATGATGTTATTGCTATTTCTACGCTTTGTATTGACACCTTTTCTGATCTGGTCTTTAGTGATTCGATTGTTTCTGTCGCTAACTCGCGGTTGTTCATTGCTTGTCGCTTACCGTCTTTCTGACCGGATCTTAAAAAATCATCAATTATGTAACAGGTGTTTTCTAATGCGGTTATTGTTATAGCTATATCTTCATCTGTTAATTCGTGTTCATGCATATTTCTCACCTCGCTTTCTGTGGGTATTATAGCACAGGCGGGGCGGGATGGCAAGAGGGGAGTAACCCCTCAGTCACGCTTTGCGTGACAGCTCCCCTACAGGGGAGCCAAGTATTTTGATGGAGGTGATTAGATGATGATTATTTCGCAGCAACTTTTGGATGGCAGAGTGCTTGAAGGTGAAGAGCTTCTGCAATTTCGCAGAGAAATAAAAAGTGAGATCGTGCAGGTTTTGGATGGGCACAATCTCACTATCGGTCAAGCCTGTGATATTCTATCCGAATGTCAGCGTGATTTTAATTCGGCGGCATTTTCTTGCCCTTTGTCAGAAGCTCTGCCACGTTTGGAGCTCGGTTTTTCGGAGGTGATGAAATGACTATCTTTGGAAATACTGAGGCTGATTTGCTTAAATATGTTTATGGTTTGATACAGTATGAATACCATGAAGTTGGGTTTATTGCAAATCAGCCTAAAGAAAAAATCCATGCTTTGCTTGCAGATTTGAATGAGCTTATTAAGAAAATGGATGCAATTCAACCGGAAGTGTAAGCGGTTCACGACTGTTGTTTGTCATTAATTCGTAAAGCTTTTTCTTGCATTTAAAGCATGCTTCAAGTCCATATTCATTATGACAGTACATTATCGGTTCGAGTTTTCGCTCTCCATTACTGTATACTGAGTATCTGATTTGAACTTCAACTGTTTTCCATGGCTCACGAGGACATCTTACACTTATCGATGATACTATCATTTTTTTAAATTCTGTCATATTTTTCACCTCGCTTTCTGTGGGTATTATAGCACAGGCGGGGCGGGATGGCAAGAGTGGGAGTAACCCCTCAGTCACGCTTTGCGTGACAGCTCCCCTACATGGGAGCCAAGTATTTTGATGGAGGTGATTAGATGATGATTATTTCGCAGCAGCTTTTGGATGGCAGAGTGCTTGAAGGTGAAGAGCTTCTGCAATTTCGCAGAGAAATAAAAAGTGAGATCGTGCATGTTTTGGATGGGCACAATCTCACTATCGGTCAGGCCGGTGATATTCTATCCGAATGTCAGCGTGATTTTAATTCGGCGGCATTTTCTTGCCCTTTGTCAGAAGCTCTGCCACGTTTGATGAACGTTCCGCAGCAAGCAATATAGCGCAATGTGATTTCATAGTTGATATTTCAACAATGTAAAATGCGCAGTTATTGCAGCCTATTGGTGATGGAGGCTGCTTTGAAAATGGACAAATCTGCATATTTCTCACCTCGCTTTCTGTGGGTATTATAGCACAGGCGGGGCGGGATGACAAGAGGGGAGTAACCCCTCAGTCACGCTTTGCGTGACAGCTCCCCTACAGGGGAGCCAAGTATTTTGATGGAGGTGATTAGATGATGGTAGATCCTATATGTGGTTATGATGCGGATGGGAAGGAGCTGTCCGGTTATGCGATCCGTAAACGTGACATCAAAATCAAAACTGAGATCTTGTACGTTTTGGCACGGTATAAGCTTACTGTTGGTCAGGCTTCAGCAATCCTTTCCGGATTGTGTTCTGATTTTGATGTTGCTGTGAATAACTATTCTGTTTCGGAAGCTATGCCGCGTTTGTCTCTTGTTTTTGAACGATAAAATATTTTGGAGGTGATGATATGAAAAGGTTTGTTTCTCCTTTGACTGATGTTGAAGGTAATATTATTAAATATGGTATTAAATTTCCGATCGATGCTGATCGTGATGAGTATATTCAAAAGGTTTTGAAAAAGCTTTATGAGCTTGAGGAGCTTGAGTATAACCGCCGTCTTGCTTTTCTGCCATGTGCTATCGGTGATACTTTGTACTGTATAGCTGATGAAGATTATGACGGTAATGATGTCCCGACCGTTAATGATTATCGTTGTGAGGTTATCGTAATTACTTCTGACGGTTTCCGGTTCGGTGACAGATCTGATCGTAATGTTTGCATTAATCGAACGTTCCCGCTTGGTTCTCGTTTTGCTTCTTTCTCTCCTGATGGGGCGAGATTTCGGGCTTTGATCGAACAAATTAAAAAAGGAGGTTGATTTTATGGCTTTGACTGATAAGCTTGATGATTATGATGCTCGGCTTTTGCGGGTTTTTGCTGATAATGATATGCTCGGCTCTAAGACTGCTAAAGTTTTTCGCTGTTCTACTAAATTGATATCGCGTAATCTCGATCTCATACAAAAAAAGACCGGGCTTGATCCGCGTCGGTTTTGGAATCTTGTAAAGCTTTTGGCCGAGATACAGAAGGGCGGTTCGGCATGAGTCAGATTTTGTATGTGAATTTGTACAAGGTTCAGTGAATAGATACATATTGAACTAATTACTTAGATGGGATGTGGTTTTATGGATATTGTCAGGCGGGAATGCTTTTCCGATGATGATTATAATTATGAGGTCTTATATCTTAATACCGGGACAGTGGTACGCAACAGGCATCCAAAGGTACCGGAACGGGATAAGGATATAGTAATTCGCGAGGTCGGCGCGCTTATGTATAATGCATGGCGCGGGCTGATGGGAGGAGGATGCGGACGATGACGCGTGATCAGTTCCGGCGTGCTATGGAGAGGTTCAAGAAGGATCGCGCTTATACGTGTGTTACTGTCAACGAACAGGGACATTCTTTCTTTTCTGATGTTGACGGTGTTTTCTTTCTCGTTGGCTTTAATGAGAATATACTTATCCGCGATGGTAAGATTACAGTGTTCTATACCGGCACTATCGCGCGTGAAACTTCTAAGTCCCGCATCAGGTATATTAACGCTATGTATTTGGAGGAGGTGAAGACATGAGTTTTGATTATTCTTTTACGCGGCTTTGCTCGTATGTTTATGCTTCTGCGCCTGCTCTCTTTATGCTCGGCGCAGCTGTGTTCCTGCTTTGGCTCGATCGCCGGAGGCGGCACCGCGAGGCGGCGGAGCTGCGTGCGCGGCGTAAGCGCGAGGAGGAGCATGAGCAGCGGAAGATAGGGGAGAGGATCAGACGGGAGCTTGCTTGTGAACTCCCTTTGCCCAAAAGCGACATTGCTCCCGCTTTTGGGCAACCTGTTAGAAAGGCTACCGGGCTTTTCTCCGGGTGCGAGGCACAGGAGATTTTGGCAAAATAAAACGCGCCCTGCAAAGAGCGCGTGAGGTATAATTGATATACCAAAAAAACTTATCATACATAGTATATCAATTATACCTCAATTTGTCAAGAGCTAATATATAAGTTGCGAATATTGCTACACAGTTCAATACCAATTAGTTGAATAGAAATGGAGGTAATTAAATTATGTTAGAGAAAGCAATTAAAGCTATTAGAGAGCAGCAGGAGGCGTCAAAGTTTTATAATGTGAAATACTGCGCGTCGGAGCTTATGGCTATATTAAAGCATAATCCTGATAAGGCGGAGCTGGTGCTCCAGGACCTTGAGAATCCGGATATGAGTATATCCAAATGCGAGAAAAAGATAGGCGAGCTTTTCCACAAGAATGGTGGTTCGCTATCCTTGCACGAACCAATTAAGGTCATTTCTGATTTTTATGGCTTGAATATCGATCCGGAAAAGACTGCCGAGCTTATGTATGGCAATGGTGTAGGTGAAGCTCCAATCGGAGCGGCACAAATGCCGGCACCGGGCAGGATCAATATAGATGATTTTATATAAGGAGGCGGCGGAAATGGAACAAGTAAATTATGAGAAGCTGCTGCCTACGGAGCCGCCGAAGGATATTATTAATTTTCTTTATCATAATGGATGCTTTAAAAATAATTATATCGTATATAAATCGGCGTGGGTGAGAAATCCGCTGACCGGTAAAAAAGAACGTATGGTGCATTGTGTTTGCTCTGCCTGCGAAAATGAATGGTATGAGCGGAGAGTGGACGCGAGCGGCTGTCATAGCGCTTATGCTCCAGCACCGTTTGGATTTTATAATTCCCAATATGGCGAAAGCGTAATAGACGGGCAAGTAACAATATGTCCGTTTTGTGACACAGAAGCTCAGGCGGTGCATGTAGGGAACATTCGCAATACAAAAGCTGTTGATGAGATTTATCCTATAACCGTTGAGCGGATATGTGATTATATATCAAAATATTATATTGCACTGATAGCGTGGCGGATAGTCCGGGTGATGCACAAGGACGGAAAGATACGGTTTGAAAAATATCCGTATGAGGCTTATGTTTGTGAGGATCGAAAGATAGTAAGGCTTACTGCATATATGCCGGGGTGTTATGGTTCAAAAATATGTATGGGAGCTTGGGAACAGAAAAAGCGTTTTGAGGATACTTTCGGAAAAATCGGTTCTCAGTTGTTACATCCTTTTGATCCTGATATTCTGATCGGCACTTCGCTTGAGAACAGCAAGCTTGATATGTATATAAAATCTGATTCTGTTATATGCCCGGTTAGCTATTGTAATTTGTTTTTAAAGCATAAGAATGTTGAAAATTTGATAGTACAGGGTATGAGTAAGTTTGTGAGTGACAAGCTGTTGAAATTAGCCGCTAACTACTATAGCAGCTATGTTTATTCTATAACTCATATAAAAGATATCAACTGGAAGGAACAGAAGCCGCATCGTATGCTCGGACTGACTAAGGACGAATTCAAAACGGCAAAAAAGAAGAAATGGACTGATACGGACATTAAATTTTATCTGTCCGTGAGGTGTGCCGGCGTTCGTCCGGAGGATGTGGCAAAATGTAATAAATACGGATATAGCGCGGTCGAGGTTTTTATCGAGAACTTCCCATCAGAAAACATCATGAAGGTAATAAGGTACCTTGACCGTCAGAAAAAGAAATATCCTGGACAGAGGAAAGTAACACTTTCGGATCTGTCGGACTACTGGGAAATGCTCCCGCAGCTTGGCGAGGATATGAATGATAATGATGTTGTCTATCCTCAAAATCTTATTAGGGCGCATGACATGGCTGTGGAACGCATGAATTACAAGGAAAGCGAGGAGCTTAAGGCGGCGTTTGTTCAGCGGTTCCATGAGCTTAGTAAGTATGATTATGTCGATAACGGCTTGTTTATCCGTCCGGCGGCTTCCGAGGCGGAGCTGATCGCGGAGGGCAAGAAGCTGCATCATTGTGTAGGCGGATATGCAAAGAGACATTCAAAAGGTGATACTGCTATATTTTTTATTCGTCACGTAACGGAACCGGACATATCATATTTTACACTGGAGCTGGACGAAAAGAATTTAAAAGTAAGGCAGAACCGCGGTTGTCGAAACTGCGCCAGGACGGACGAGGTAAAGTTATTTGAGGAAAAATGGATTGAACATATAAGAAATTTGAGAAAGGAAGAAAATAAAAATGGTAACAGACATAGCAAATCTGAACACAACAGAAAGCGCGGTGGTAAAACCGCAGCGTGATATAGAGGTTGTAACGGCGGAGATAAAGGATATATGCGCGCAGGCGCGGCGGATGATGCTGATCTATGCGGTTGAGGTCGGGCGGCGTTTGGTCGAGGCTAAGGAGATATTGCCTCATGGTGAGTGGGGGAGGTGGCTCCGGGAAGAAGTAGACTTTTCTCATGACACCGCTAACAATCACATGAAGCTTTTTGAGGCTTACGGAAGCAAGCAATACACGCTTTTTGGAGCCGATTTAAATTCCGAAACGTTTCGGAATTTGAGCTATTCGCAGGCTCTGAAGCTACTTGTTGTGCCGGATGAGGAGCGCGAATCTTTTGTTAAAGATAATGATATTGAAAATAAATCAGTACGTGAGATAGACAAGCTTATTAAGGAGCGCGATGAAGCGCTGCATTGTGTCGAGGGCTTGAAGAACGGTATCGATCAGATCAAGGCGGAGCTTGAGGAGGAGCGGGCTAATGCTGAGAATGCACAGGTGGAGCTTTCGCAGCTTGCAAAGGAGCGCAAGGCTCTTGCCGATGATCTTAATAATGTTAAGGATCAGCTTTCTGCTTCAAAGGCAGCTGTTAAAAAGGCTAAGGATAAGCTTAAGGAGCTTAAGTCTAACCCGGAGATCCCGGAGGATATGCTGCAGGAGCTGCGCGATAAGATCGCTAAGGAGAATGCTGAGGCTCATGCTGCCGAGCTTGCTGAGACTATAGCGGATATAAAGAAAAAGCTTGAAGCGGCGGAGAAGGCTGAGGATGAGGCGAAGCGCGCGGCGGAGCTCGCTGCCGGCAGAGTTACGGAGCTTGAGCGTAAAATAAAAATATCGGATCCTGCAGTATCGGAGTTCCGGACGCTGTTTAAGCATATCCAGGATTATATTTTTGAGGCTAAGACTGCTCTTGAAAATATAAAGGACAAGCCGACGGCTGAGAAGCTGCGCGGCGCGCTCGCTGCGCTCGCGCAGGAGCTTGCCAATTAGTAATTGTGTTTTGCTGTCAAACTATGGTAATAAATTGGGAGTGCTGACGCGCTCCCTTAAGACTTGATATAACAATTAATTTTATGCACAACATTTACATATTATGTAATCTATAGGAGGCTTGTTATGTATCGGCGTAAGACTATATATATACCGCTTCTTGATATGTATATTATCAAGAACGGCTTTGCGGCTCGCGCCGGTCGGAAGGTGCTGCGCGGCATCAATCGCGGCAAGACTTGCGAGCGGCAGAAGCAGATAAATGAAAATCTTGCGGCGGAGAAGCGCGCTTATCTGATCCTCAATAATTTTGTTGCTCGTCATGACACCGGCAAGGAGCTTGTCAGAGGTGACAGGTGGATCACTCTTACATATAAACCCGGGCGCAAGCCTGACAGTCTTGATTGTGCTCATAAAAATCTTACTACTATGCTTCGCAAAATCAAGCGTAAGTATAAGGCTTGTAAATATATTGCTAAGACTGAGGATCCCGGTAACGGTAACTTTCATCATCATCTTATTATGAGCCGTGATGTTCCGCATGATTTTATAGCCGGACTTTGGTTTGATTTTTCTTCTCATATCGATGATGAGGAGATCTATTCGCTTGCTGATTTTAAGCTTATATATTATTTTCTGAAATCTGATGGTTCGCACAAGTGCATTGCTGCTAAGTACAGCGCTTCGCGTAATCTTGATAAGCCGATTGTTAAGGTCACGATCATGCGCTCAGGACATTGGCGGCGGGAGCCTGTGCCGAAGCGCGGATATGAGATTTTTGATACTCAGAATTATTTTGATGTTTTTGGCTTTGAGGCTCAAAAATACTTTATGAGGAGGTTGATTTGATTGGATCATGATTTTGACATTAAATCTTATCTGGAGAGCAGACGCTACTACGCAGCTTCCGGAGATTCCGACAAGGTTGAGGAGATCGATCGTGTCATTTTTGGTGTGCGTTCAGCGCGGTTTCGGTCGTTTCTTGTGATGCGGTATATTAACTTATACTCTATCCGCGATATCGCGGGTGCTTTGGCTTATTCTCGCCGCACCGCGCTGCGGCTTTTGGCGCGCGCTCGTCGCGCGGCGGCGGAAGTTTATACTGAGCTTTATTGCTGATATATATAAATCTATCCCTTCGATCCGTCACCCCGGATCAGCAGAGGCGGAGTGTGCTATCCCTGAGCTATCCACGATAAGCTTGCCCGTGGATAGGTCGGGGATAGGACGGCGGAGCCCTGCGGTGATCGCCGCTTATTTGTGTGCGCGGTTCGCGGTACTTTTTTCCTTTTGTGTTATCCCGTCCGAAGCGGAGCAAGGACGGAAGAAGCGAAGCGCGCAAAGCGCGCGGCGCTATAGCCGCGCCTTGTATTGTTTGCGGAACGCCTCATGCTTCCCGGGCGCGGAAGTTCGGCATATCAGCACTCCTAAATGGAGTGCGGCTTGTATTTTTTATAAAATTGTCACCCTTTGTCACCCTTTGTCACCTTGATTTTTGGTCTGTTTTGTTGTATAATATATATGTCACTGGATCAGTCCTTTCTGCTTTTTCTTTGTTTTCCCTCTGCCGGCCGCCGCTTCGATGCGGCGGCTTTTGGATTATCGCGCGCGTGCGCGTGCGCTGTCATAAGAGGGATATTTTTTAAAAGTTTTACAAAAGTTTACGATCAGACTATATATAAAAGGGGTTGTTGCATTTATGAAACGGCTCACAAAGCTGCATCGTGACGTTATTGAGCTGCTTTTAGGCGGGGAGCTTACTAAGGATCAGATTGCTTCATCAGTCAAAAAGTCTCGTCAGACGTTATATAACTGGCTCAAAGACCCTTTATTTAAAGCAGAGCTTGAGGAGCGAAAAGCGCAGCTTGACTCTTTATATAAGGCTCGGCTTCTGCGGAATGCCGGTCATGCTCTTGACAGGGCAAAGCAAATCCTTACTCAGTCTGAGGATGACAGGGCGGCTGCTACGGTCATTGCTGATACACTTGACCGCGCCGGCTATCCTAAGTTGAAGCAGGTTGATCTAAAGCATGAGCATGATGTAAAGAGTCATGGTCTTGTATTTATACCCGCTGTGGAGGGAGATATCGATGGCGAATAAGATCGATTTACTTGTCAATCCGTTTACCGGAGAAAGCAAGAATCCGGCGAATAACAGCTCGACTTCTAAGTCGGGCTCTTCGTCGTCCTCTTCTAAATCAAATGACAGCAAGGCAAAAGCTCAGCAGACTCCTACCAAAAACGGTGTTACCGATTGGCTCAAGATCGGTACGGACGCGGCAGATGCGAGAAAATCTTCTTCATCATCTAAGAAATCTTCATCATCCGGACAGAGCAGCGGAAGCAGTGGCGCGCGAATCGACCTTCTTACTTCTCCTTTCACCGGCACAAGCTTAAATCCTGCGGCGCCAAATTACGGGATTGTTTCACGTGACGGCGGCAGCGGCTACAATAAAACCGGCAACAAGATCATTGATGCATTTGCCGGAGCGCGTGAGCGTGCGCGGGATATAGAGCGCGGCAAAACTGTTTTCAGTGACAGATTTGCGCCGCGTGTTTCGCCGATCGCAGGATTTAACAGCGGCACTGATATCTTCGGTCGTAAGCGTGATGATAACGGTGTTGTTATTTCTCAGCTTAACAAGATAAAAGCAGCTAAGAATATCGATGATATCAACGAGAGCAATGTCGTGAGCTCGTTTATTAAGAATGGTAAGTACTTATATCCTGATCTTAATAACGCTCTTAAATCACCCTTTGACAGCGCGAGAGATACAGACACTGCAACATATATTTCTGAGGGTTATGAGCTGACTAAGAGTTATCTTACCGCCGGCGGTTTTGATATTAAAAAGAAATCTGACGGAACGCAGCAGAGGGAGGTTATTACTTACTCTCTACAGCAACCCGGCGGCGGTCTTTTTAATGTCAAAAATGAAGAGGTCTTGAGAGGCAGCGTGCATTACAACAGGCTGCTTGTTAACCTTATGGACGAGAACGACCAGACGGCATACTTCTACATTCTCGGCAGATACGGACAGGAGAAGGCGGACGAGTTTATAAAAGAGAATAACCGTGACGCGCTTGACCGTAAATTCGTTCAGCAGATCAGAGTCGAGCAGGGTAAGAAATTTGCTGAGGAGCACCCTGTTCTTGAAAACTTAGAGCGTATCCCTATGGGTATGATGTCGGTCGGGCAGTTTATTAATAATAATATTCTTCGCCCGCTTGTCGACCCCGATTCTCAGCCCGATACCTCAATTGCTGATTATAAGATGGGATTTACTGCAGCAGAGCATGAGGGCAATAACCGTATTAGTAATCCTTTCCTCAGATGGACGATGAATCAGCTTAACGATATCAAGAATATATATCTTGATATGGCATGGCTTGGTCCTCTTAATTTAGTTTCCGGTTCTCTTTCTGAGGCGGGTGCTGTTGGAATCGGTTCGGCTTCTGCTATCGCCGGTTATGCCGCTAAAGGAATCAAAGCGCTTCATACTGTCGGTATGACCGCTCAGATGGCTAATGATATCCAGGCCGGGCAGATTTCTTCCGGCACTTATGGTCAGAATGGTAAAACTTTTTCCGCTCTTGCTCAAGCAGGAGTTCAGGCTATTGCTTTTGAAAAGTTATTAGGCGGCTTCAATATCACTGACAAGGTTCCCGCTGCTACCGGCATGAAGCGTTTTGTTATAGATGTTGCAGATCAGACTCTTAAGGGCGCCTATGTTAATGTTTTACAGGACACCCTCGGTAAGATTGCCGACACCGTTATTTCCGGTCAGTTCAGCGAATATCAGACTTATAGGAACGCTCTTATCAAAAACGGAATGGCTGAGGATGAGGCTACTGTTGCGGCGGCTAAGGATGTTTATGTTAGCAGCTTGGTTGATTCTGCTGTTATCGGCGGTCTTATGGGCGGTATTTCGGGCATCCCCGGTTCCGTTGAGGATGTTATTTCTTATCGTGATGCCGGTAGGAATTATCGCGCCAATAACATTGATGTTATCGGTGAGGGCTTGACCTTGAATAAGAACAGCTTGGCATACAAGAACGCTGTCAAGCTTGAGAGCCGGAAGAAGATAACGGACAGTATGCTCGGCGCTCAGGGCTTCCTTAATGATATCGAGCATGTCAATCAGAACTCTTTCTTCCGTACCGTAATGGATGAGACCGGCATATATATTCTTTCGATTGGCCGCAATGATAAGTATGACGGTTTATATCAGGATGGTGCTGTTTTCCTTGCCGATGATCCCAGGCTTGCGCGGGATGTTATAACAAAACATGAATTATTTCATGCTCTTAAGGATCGCAAACCTGAGGCGGCGGATGAGTTTATTTCCATTCTCAAAAATAAAAAGGGCTGGGGCGAGGCTGTAGAAAAGGTTCGGAAGGAATACGAAAGGCGCGGTAAGAGCTATGATGAGAATCTTCTGCATGAAGAGGTCGCGGCTGATTTCTCTATGAACCTGTTCCGTAACAGTAAGGAGCTTCACGCAGCTTTTCAGAGGATAAAGAATGATCCGGTAATGTTTGACGGAATCTATCAGCGAATACGCAGGCTAAAAGAGAAGGTAAGCAGGAACGGCGGTACGGTATATAAGAATGACGTTACCGGCATCCGCGTTACTATGCGTGATTTTGAGACGCTTGAAAGTCTGTATGCAGAGGCATTGTTTGGCAACAGGAATGTTTCGGAGAGTCGCGGCAGCGGAAGTGAGCGTTATAGCTTGCGATCTGCTGATGATTTTTCTTATTCTTCTCTCGCGTCAAGAAAAGCATTACCTATTACTCCGTTATTAGATTCTGTGCCGTTTAAAAATACTAAACAGATTGACCGTAATGCTATTATTAATGCCGGTCTTGCAGATGCAAGGAGTAAGAACAATCCTAAGAATGATGCTGACTCTGTTTATGTTCATAACAACGATACCGGTAAGGATATTCTTATCTCCTCTAATGGTCTGCGTCATGGATTGACACGGCGCAGTGAGCCTACTGCGCTTGCTGTTATGAATGTCGGTGATATAATTGAGAATGCTATTCTCGTTAATGAATTGATCCCTCGTGGCGATTCAACGGGTGGTTTTGTTCTTATGGGTCTTGGCGCAGACGCTGAGGGAAATTATTATCCTACTCGGATCATATTTGACGAATTTAATAACCTTGTTACCTATGAGCCTTTGGATGTTATTTATGCTGTAAAAGCAAAAAAGAACCGCTCTGGAAAACCAGCAGGCTTTACCGCAAAACGCGTCAGACCTCAAAAGCACGGTTCTTTTACTATCAGTATAGCAGATTTTCTTGATATTGTCAAGCAGAATTATCCTGATACTCTTTCGCAGGATGTGCTTGATACTTTTGGTATTACAAGACCTTCTTCTGATATTTCCGGTAGTGTCAGGTACCGGCTCAAGTTTGCGACGGATCAGGCAACGTATGGTGTTTCTGCAAGCAAGACGATAAATGATTTTACTATTGATTTTGGTATGGATAGCGACTGGCGGAGTTATGTTCGTGACCAGGCGGCGGAAATGGTTCGCAACGCTTACGAGGCATATAACCGCGGCGAGGATGAGACCGGCAGAAACCTTCTTGCCGAAGCCGGCAAAATGGCAGCGGATCATGCGCCGCGAATAATAAACGAGAGCCGGGATATTGCTGCTGAGTTTGCCGATCACATGTATAATGCTTATGACCGGGCGAGGACACAGCGCATACTTGAGGGACAGGACGCGCAGGGGCTTGCTGATAAAAACGAATTTAATTTTTCTGCTCGTTCTCTGCTTTACGGTCTGAGGATGAGTAATAATATTCCCGGCACTGCTGATACTTCATCGATAGAAACAGCAATGCGCGAGGGCTTCCGGCTTATGAAGAACGGCGCAAACACCGAGGAGGTCAACTCTTATTTGAGACCGGCGGCGGATGCTATACTTGACCTTGCCCGGAATGAGGACGGATCGCGCCGGTACAGTGAAGGCTATTCTGACGCAAAGGACCGCGCCGGGATGGAGCTTGCCGCAAGACTGCAGGAGCATTTTAAAAACTCACAGCTTGCCAATGCGGAGACCGACAGCAGAGTTATTTCTGATGATATGCGGAGATATTACCGCGACATTGAAACGCCGTTCAGAGCAATAGGCGTTAAGGGAATGACTGAGGGCGAGGTCAAGCAGCTTGGCCGGCTCGTACGTGATAGCATTGATAAGCTTGCTGATGATAAGATCGAGCTTGCTGAGCTTCGTAATGATATAAACAAAACCGTCAGCTCTATCATGTACGGCAAGGACAGGGGAGCGCTTGACTACTCTCTTGTAACCTCCGCTGTTACCGACAATGTTCTTGCCGGAGCTAATGAGAAGATAAGCCGGAGCATAGCGCATAATCAGAATATTATAAATACTGAGACCGCAGAGGGCAGAGCAGAGAGCGAGGCGGCAAGGAACGCGCGGGCAGAGCTTGACTATTCCAGAGATCAGGCGGCGCGGCTCAATGGCTTTGCTAACATGATATCTAACCCGTACCGCATGAGTAAGCTCTTTGAGAATACTCTGCAAAATCCTTTTAATGCGGTTAACAGGGCTGAGATGGATGCGCGGATAGATGAGTTCTGTTATCAGGCAGAGACTAACCGCGACCAGTACGATAAGGCAATCAAAGAGCTTGAGGACAACGGTTTTGAGAGAAGCATAACAGAGCTAAAGAATAAGCAGGCATACGACGGCAGCGATACGATAAAGGCTATGATGCTTATAAACTATCTCGGTCGTATCGGTCTTAGTGACGAGGCTGTTGACCTCAGCGTTATTTTATCGCATAGACTCAGGAAAGCCGGCAGAGCTGTTCAGGCCGCGGCGGCGGCAAAGCTTATGTCTCCTGAGGGTCGTATCATTAAGTTTGAGCAGGATTACGGACAGGCAATATATAAGACGATAGAAAGCCTTTTCCCTGATGACAGACAAGCTCAGAGGGTGAAGGACGGTATTGACCGCGCAAAGGCTATTGATAACGAGCGCCGCATGGATGCCGATGAAAAGCTTACCGCAAACTTTGATGAGCATAGAGCTGCAAAGGAAGAAGCGGCAGGGTTAAAGCAGGAGTTATTCCGGCAGTCAACCGATCTTGCGGATGCACGCAACGAGGCGGCGGAGGTCAATGAGCGCACTGTAGAGCTTGAACGTGACCTTGACAGATATAAATATCGTACTAAGGCTCGTGAGCTTCGTGAGCAAGCTCAAATTGATGATTTTTATAATCATAATCTGGAGTCTGGAGTTTCTTCTGATATTCGTGGGCGTCTTCAATCTGTTTGGGTTGGCAATGAAAAACACCGGCGTAGATTTTTCAAAGAGGATGATATTCAGAATTATAATCCTGATTCTGCTAAAGCTTTCTCTAAACTTTCTGAGGCAGCGAAAAGCGCCTCCCGTGAACGTGATTTTAAGCTTAACCGTATGAGGCGCAGCGGTCTTTCTGATGATGAGATAAAACAGGCTATTGATATATGCGGCAGTTTTGACGATATAGATCATGAGCTTATCGGTGAGCTTATTTTGAATAGCCGTCTGGGCTCTGATGCGCGTGATATAGCTGTTGTTATTGACGAATATAATAAACGCGCGGCGGCAGATGATGACGGCGGAGTGCTGCCTGATGATTTTGAGATAGATGAAAACCGATATTATGAGCTCCAGGATGAGCTTATAAGACTTGATGAAAACAGGCGGAAGCTTGTTGATGAGATCCTTGATGGCGAGAAGCGTATAGATGAATTGTCTTCGGAGCTGAGGACACGCAACGAGAATATGCAGCGCGCTATTGACGGGCTTATAGCTTATATCCAGCGCGGCTATGATGATGTGTTCGGTATGAATTATCAGGATATAATGAAGGGCGGAGATGATATTTCCGATGTTTTCTCCGCTGTTGACAGGTATCTTGACGATCAAAATATACCGCATATCAAAAGCTCCGAAATGGCAATGTTTAAGCGTTACATGTATCGTATTATCAGCTGTGATACAGTTGATGAGCTTATACAGGGCATACTTAAAATATCTGATGAACGCGGTACGGCAAAGCAGTTAAGCGACAGGATCAAACCTCTTAAGGGGGCGGACGGGAAAGTCCGTTATCGAGAAGGTAATCTTGCTCTCCGTCTCCGTGCTTTCTATGAGGATGTAGGTATAAAGCGTGAGGCGGAGGGGCTTGACAGCAGCTCGCTTGATGTGCTTCGTGATATTCTTGTTCAGCAGGCGTTTGGAGCTATTACTGATAAGATGCAGAGCAGTACGCCGCGGCGGTGGAGGACTGCGCACTTTGGAGCGCAGCTTCTGAGCGTTCCTACATTTATCCGTAATATTTTAGCTGGGGTTGTAACAGGTCCTCTTGAAGATATTGTTACAAATATGGGCGCGGTTGGTTCCCGCATAGATCCGATCAGGTTCGGCAATGGTGACGGCCCGGCTGCTATTCCGTTTAAGATACCTTTCAAGGGATTTACCGATCGTGTTTCTGCTGCTAATTCACGATCTAATCAAGCTTTTCTTGAGACGGCTCTCGGTGTTGATCTTATCGGTCGTGACCGTTCTGCACTTGGAAAGTTCTCTCCTTCCCGCCGTTCGTTTACCGCTCTTACAAAGGGCGGAATGTATGTAGGAGCGCCGCTTGAGAGAATGATGGGTTATTCCCTCTCTGTTACTGATGAATGGCTCAAGGGCTATTACAAGGAGTCTGAGAAGCAGAGCTATGAGGGGAGCGGCTTATCAGAGGAGGAGATAGAAAGGATCGCAAACGAGGCGGCAGATTACAGGGTATTCCAAAATGATACCTTGCCGGGCACGTTGCTTGAAAACATCCGGCGCGCGCTTAACACTGTCGGCTTCGGAGAAGCTGATGAGCGTGGAATACATGAGTTTGGCTTAGGTGATTTTGTAACTACATACACGCTTATCCCTGGTGCGGTTTTTACACGAGCTATTGAATACTCTCCGCTTGGTTTTGTTAAGGCTCTGTATAATATAGGCGAGATGTATCATGATGCCGACACGCGGACACGCGCGAGGATAGCTGAGGCAAATTTAGAGGATGGCCGCCCGCATATCGGCAAGATAGGCAGGATAGAACGGCTTGGAATGAACGGTGCAGATATAGATAATGTCAAGTACCGAAATGCTGTACTTTCGCTAATGCGTCCTATGCTCGGCACTGTCGGGATCATTGTGGCATATAAGCTTGCGCAGCTCGGCATTATCGTCGGCAAGGATACTGATGACTATGATGAGGAGCAATACGAGAAGAGTAAAAACCTTGATACCTACAAGTTAAATCTTTCTCAGCTCGGCAGGCTTATACGGAATGAGGATGATGCTGAGAAGGCTAAGGACGGGGACACGCTTATACCTATAGCATGGGCTACTCCGATACATACGCTTATGGGAATAGGTGCGGAGATCTTTAATAAGCTCGGTGATCTGCAAGATGACTCATTGCTCGATATGGCTTCAACAACTATGTCCTCTTCTGCGGATGTATCTGTTGACGCGATGCGTGATCTTGCTATGTGGAGCAGCATTAACGGAGCTATACAGAACTGGAAAAAGACAAACGGAATAGGAGAGTTTGCTGTTGCGGAGGTATCTGATTTTGCTTTCAGCTTTATGCCTTCGCTGCTCAGACAGGCTGCAAACGCGAGCGACGATTACCAGCGTGACCCGTATAAAGCCGATGGTATGTTTTCTCTTTTCTGGAACAAGGTAAAGAGCAACATCCCCGGACTTCGTGAGACGCTGCCGACAAAGGTCGATACCTTCGGCCAGTCTGTTAATACGAGCTTAGGCATTAAGATCAAGGATTTTGCTAACTTTATGCTTTCTCCGTCCCGCGTTTCGCGTTATCAGAAGAATGCTCTTACTGAGGAGCTTGACCGTCTTGGCAGGATCAATCCTGACATTTTCCCTTCCGACCCTTACAGATTACACGAGGGCGAAAAGGACGGTCAACCCTGGCGATTTGAGCTTAACGATCATAACTTTGAGGAATACAAGAAAATGCAAAACAGCATGGCATACATGGCAATGTATGAGTTTATGACCTCAGAGGATTATAAGCTCTTATCCGACCGCGACAAGATAAAGCAGCTTGAACAGATACAGAAGGATTCACGCTACGCGGCGGAGGATATGTGGGTAGGCAGGCAGACCGCGGCGAGTGATAGGTATATCCTTAATATTCGTGATAAGCTTATAGATGAATATAAACACAAGGCTTCTGCACTTGTTTCAAAATATCAGGCGGAGGATTATCTTAATCAAAAGGGCGTTATGGTCGAGGACGTTATAGATGTCGGCTATTATGCGCCGCTCAGTGAGCTTGAAAAGAGCCAGGAGATCAACCGCGCAAACGACGGCATCAAGGAATTTTCCGAAAAGCTATATAACGTTACAAGCGGGAACTGGTACAGCTATGATCAAAAAAAGCGCGCTGAAAAGCGTGAGTATTACCAAAGGCAGCTTAACTATTTTAACAATCTCAAGGACAGTATCGAGAACGGAACGCATAAAGGCAACTACCATGTTATAACCGGCTCATTTTCCAGTCTTAATGATGATGACCGTGAACGCGTGCTTAACAGCATTGACCGATATCCGGAGCGTATAAAGCTTCCCGACGGTTTGCCGAAGAAGGATATGAGCGGTAACGATACTAAGGTTATTGACCTTACCGATCCTGTTATAAACGGCACTAATTTTAACAGGCGTATTTCTACCGGCGCGGTGGATCTGAATTTCAGGACTACCGATTATGACCGTTCGCGAGGAGCTTCCGGCAGCTCTTCCCGGAATGACGGCGCTATTTCTGTTTGGGAGATCATTAAGAATTTCAATGCCGATAAAACTGTTTCGATCGATAAAGATGATTATTCCTATTCCTCGTCCGGTTCCGGTAAGCGCCAGAAACGCAGATATTATAAGCGGCGGAGATGGAAGCGATATTCGCGCCGCCGTAAGAAATATAAATATAAAGGATACCGGCGCGGCGGCAGCACTTATTCCCGCAGTTATTCAAATCAAAAGAATAATAATCGTCGATTGCTCCCGCTTATTGGTTCTTCACGTTTCGGAAACCGTTTCGGCCGCGGTTCTTCACGCTTTGGAAACCGCTTCGGAGCTTCCGGATCAAGGTTTAGTTCTTCTTTCAAAGAAACGAATGAGAATCGGTTAGAACCATTGCGCGGCGGGTATCAGAAAGGTTGATGTTTATGGATTATAATGTTACTTCTGACGGTTATACTGTCAGAGATATTGAGCAGAACTGGGCGGCGGAATATGCCAAGCGGCTGACCGAACAGGAGGCTAAGACCCGCAGCGAGGCCGATACTAATCTTAATACCAAGATAGGTAATCTTGCTGTATCTGTCAATAGCGGTGAGGCTATCGGGGATGGTGTGATCACTACTGATAAGATAGATGAGCGTGCTGTTACATCGGACAAGCTTGCTCTGCTATCTGTTAAGGGCGAGCATATACGTGAGCAGAATATTACTACCGGCAAAATACATGATCTTAATGTTACAACTGTAAAGCTTGCAGACAGAGCCGTTACCACAGATAAGCTTGCAGACAGAGTTGTTACAAAGGACAAGCTTGCCCGTTGGGCTGTAACCAATGAAAAGATAGAACCGGGGGCTGTTACAAGCGATAAGCTTTTTGATGTTTTTGCGTCAATAGTTGAAGTCAGAAACGGCGTTGCAGATAATAAAGCTGTCACACCTTATACTTTAAAACACGGCATCGGAGATATTATTCCTATGTGTGTTATAAACGGTGACCTCTTCTTGGAGAATGTCAATGTTGAAACAATCGGTGCTGATGTTACTTCGATATCTCATAATCCGGTAAAGGATGCGGGACTGCGTACATATTCGATAACACCTGTACAGGTAGGGACGTGGATTGACGGCACACCGATATGGCGGCAGGCGTTCAAGGTCAAGTGTAAGGACGATTTGACCGCCGCCGAGTATGGTGATTTAATCGCCGCGGGTGAGTATGAGCCGGAACTGCCCGTGACAGACAAAACGAAGGTATTGCTGCTTAACGTGTCATGCAGCGTTTGCAGTTCTGTAGACAAACCTTCGTATGTAAACGACCGATATCTTATTCCGTATAGCGAAACGGGCAGTGTCCGCTTTGATTTTTCGGTGTTTGGCAGTGTTTCAGTCTTGCCACTCCATTATGCAGATCTTGAAAACGAAGGATTTGTCGGATATATTGAGTTTGTAACGTCCGCAAGCAATATAATAACATCTTAACGAAAGGTTAGTTTATGTATATAAATGATCTTATAAACCGAGTAAACAAGCTTTATCCTTCGGAGTATTCTGCACTCGAGATGTATCAGTGGTGCGATGAGGTGAGCGCAATGCTTGCTGTTGAGGACAGACAGATCTATCGTGAGATCATACTTTCTTATTTGCCTCAGATACTTCTTCCCGAAGGTGTCGGTTTTGAATATATCACAAATGTTTATGCTGTTAGCGGCGGAAGAGAATATGAGCTAACCAAACGTGACTGGCGGACTATTCCTTATCACGGCCGTAATCTTCTTGAGGTATTGCCCGGCTGCGACCGGCTGAGGATCGTTTATGCAATGCCTTATACTCCGCTCAGAGTCATCATCTATGAGGGAGCCATAGAGCTTGATAAGACAAACAATACGATCCACATTATCGATAATGAATTTATGCCCGGTGATACTCTTGTTATAAAGATCTCTGATAATGAGTATATAGAGAATGTTCATGTTCTTGCATCTGCGGCGGATCCTGATGATCTTCGTTCTACATTTCTCACTATAAATGACGGCGCGCTTGACGGTGCTTCTGTTACAGAGATCACGAGCGGCAAGATACAGCGTGTCGTAACTGATAAAACGCTCTGTGACGCGCCTTATGATGTTATGTATATTGATTATATCCTTGCTATGATCGCTAAATTCCAACACGATACGGCGGGATATAACCAACATATATCAAGCTTCAATTCGAGGCTTGCCGCTTATCGGCGGTGGCTTGTAGACAAGCTTCCATACGATGACGCGAAATTTATAAATTACTGGTAAAGGAGTACGCCATGAAATTTTTTAAACGAAAAAGACGATCGCCCGCGGAATTGCGGGAGGATGCAGAGCGCGGCTTTTCCGGCCGCGAGACGGATGAAGATGAAAAGGAGGATAAAGCTATGGAAGATGAAGAGAAGATCGTGACAGCGGAAGACATTGAATCTGCTGAGGATGATAAGCCCGAGGAAAACGAGCCTGATTTTGATTCAATGTCAAGTGAGGATTTTGCCGATTATATTGAGCGTATGCGCGAGGAAGAAGGTTTGCCGCCTGCATTCCCGGAAGAAAAGGAACGCGATGAGGACAAGCCTGAGGCGGAAGAACCTGTTCCGCCGGAGACTGAACCGGAGCCCGCGCCTGAGGCGGAAGAGAAAGAGCCTGAGAAAAAGCCTGAGCCCTGGCGCACATACGCAACTGAGGCGGAATATAAAGCTGATGTTGACAAGGCAATTTCAGAAGCGCTTAAACAGCGCGATCTTGATACTGAGGCGCAGCGTGCAAGGTATGAACGCATGGAGAGAATAAGCCGCGGTTTCTATCCCGATGATGAAGCGGGTTTTGACAAGGTCGCTGATGAGCTTGAAGAACAGCTTGCCAAATCGCGAGATATGACCGTTGATGATTATCGCTCTGAGCAGGACATGAGAGCTAAAGCCGCAAAATGGGACGAGCAAGAAAAGCAGCGTACGAGCGGCGAATCAGAAAAAGAGCTGCTTATAAAAAAGTGGATCGCTGACGCCGGTAATCTTATGAGATTATATCCTGACTTCTCACTTGAGGATGCTCTTAAAGATCCTGTATTTGCCGAGGAGCTCAAGACCGGCGGTGATATGTTCAGCGCATATTCTAAGGTTTACCTCGGCGGCCCGGGAGACGGTGACAAAGAGCCTGCTCCGGATACTGAGACTCCCGCCGACACTTCAAAGCGCGAGCCTATACCGCAGAATGCTTCAAGCAAGCGCCGCGGCACCGGTACAAGCTCAGAGGATTATGCGCACATGTCCTCGCAAAAATTCAAGGAAGCTATTCGCAGAATGCGCGAAGCTTAATATATTCTTTTTGTAAATTTATTTTAAAGGAGTTGTATTTATGGATATTAACGCTAATACTACTACTTCATCGGGCATGAGCCCGAAAATGGAAACAATACTTAATCGGTATGCTCTTGAGCTTAATAAAGACGAGCGTCGCTATACAAAGTTTGGGGTGCAGGTAAACATACCTCCCGGAAAAACAAAGACGATCGCTTTTGATAAGCTTTCTCCGCTTCCTAAGGCTGTAGCGCCTCTTACAGAAGGTGTAACACCGGACGGACATCAGGTCACTATAACGCGTATAAAAGGCGAGCCTGACCAGTTCGGTAGATATGTTTCTTATACCGATCAGCTTGATTTCTTCGGTGATAAGGCGAGCCCGGATGTTCTTAATTACACTGAGCTGCTCACACAGAATCAGATAGAAACCTTTAACCGTCTTGACTCTAAGGAGCTTGCCTCCGGTCTTAACGTGTTCTATGCCGGTACGGCGACTTCAAGGGGCGAGCTTGCGGATGTTCTTACGGTAAAGGACATTAGACGCGCGGTGACAAGCCTCAAGCGCAACAAGGTCCAGCCTGTTGACGGTAAGGATTATATCTGCTTTATTCATCCTGATGTTGTATATAATATTTGGGATGATCCGGAGTGGAGAGATGCTCAGACTTACAACGCTACAACTGAGCTTTATACCGGTGAGCTTGGCAAGCTGTTCGGTGTCCGCTTTATAGAGGATCCGGACGCTTATGTGTTTTACGGTTCTGTATTGCCCGATAGTCTTGCGAATGAGCTTACGGTCGTAAAGGTCAGCGGCAACAAGGTTTATGTCGCAGAGACGCTTGACAGCACTACAGCTGGTGATATAGCCACGGAAGGCAAGGTATATATAAACGGCAAAACCTATACTGTTTCCGGCGCAACTGCCGGTTCAAACGGGAGCGCATATCTTACGATAACCGGCGCTTCTGATGAGTTTATCGAGCCGGATATGAAGATCTATGACGGCGAGGGCTACTCGAGCGTATCAGAAGAGGCGGCAGACGGTCAGAGGATATATTCCACCGTCATCCTCGGCAAGAATGCGTTCGGCACATCTGGCGATAAGACAGTTCAGTTTATCAATAAAGATCTTGGCAGCGCCGGCACGGCCGATCCGCTCAACCAGCGCGGCACTTTCGGCTGGAAGGGTTATCACTTCTTTAAGATCCTTGAGCATTCAAAGATGTGCAGGATCGAGTCTCTTTCTTCTGTTAATTGATTTTTCTTTTCCGGCTTTATGTTATCAGTGTCCGATGTTTCGGACACTGATACAAATTGAATTATTTTTGAAAGGATTTATATTATGCTTAAATTAAAAACAATTGAAGTCCCTGTTCCTGTTCCGACTAATTATGATTCGCAGAACACCTATTTTCAAGCTTTATTTGCTTTTCAGACGTCCGTTCTTGAAGATTTAGATAATATTGTTTCCGCGATTAATTCTCTTTCTGAGAGACTGGATGAGCTTGTAGCTTCTTCTGATGCTGTGGATGATCCCACGGATGAAGATGATGTTGTTATTTCTGATACTCCCGATACTCCTGTTTCAGAAAGTGAAGGTGAATGATCATGGCAGCAAAAAATAAAAATTCGATCCCTGTAAAGAAAGCTGATGATCGCGTTTTGGTGATCATACCAAAGCCGCGAAATGTTGTTGGTGATACTGAATGTACTGTCGGCATTAACGGCAAGATGTATCAGATCCAGTATGATAAGCCTGTTTATGTTCCGAAGAACGTTGCAGAGGTCATTCAGTCACATCTTGATATTCAATCTGAGCTTACCGAAGATATTGAGGATGCAATCAAGGTTAGCTCTATCGCTGAACTTTAAGCTTTATGAAGGGGTCGGTTCATTATGTACGATGGAAAAATTACTCCGGAATTTTTGACGGAGGCGCTTGAGGCTTTTGCTGATTATAAAAAGGATAAGCAGCCTTATTATGAACTCCAGAAGGATAATGAGCGGTTTTATCGGTCTTGGTATGAGAGGAGAGTTTCAGAGCTTGAATCAAAGCTTGACTGCCGGAATAGTCTTGTGTTTTCCGCTATCGAGAACGCAGTTGCTACTGCCTCTGAAAATTATCCCGTTCCTAATATCTTAGAGCGTGATGAGTCTAACGAAGAAGCGGCAGACGCTCTTTCGAAGGTCGTTCCTATCGTTCTTGAATATGCCGGCATGAAGAATCTTTATAAAGAGAACATGAGGAATAAGTGCAAGAAGGGGACTGCCATTTATTCCGTAACCTGCAACGAGGCGGCGGAAAATGTTGATATTCGTATCATAGATTTTTGCGATTTCTTTTGTGATATGCATGTTGACGATATCCAGGACAGCGCCTTTGTTTTCCTTCTTTCCGCTGTTCCTAATAATGAGCTTTCGGCTTGTTTTCCGGAGCATAAGGATATGTTTACCGGCAATGCCGCGGTTGAGACGCTTTCCGATACCGATACTATTACCCTTAAAAACTGCACTCTTATTACAGATTGCTATTATAAGAAGGATGGCGCCGTTCATTTGATCAAGCTTTGTAATGATGAGATCATAGCTGCTACAGAGGATATGCCCGGATATGAAAACGGATTATATAATCATGGGCTTTATCCTTTTGTTATCGATCGGCTTTATCCTATTGACAGGTGTCCTCTCGGTTTCGGCATGATAGATGTTGCAAAATCGGCTCAGATCCAACTTGATAAGCTGAATAATGCCATCACTGAAAATCTTATGCTTAACTCAAAGGTTCGCTTCCTTTCGAAGCGGAACGGCGGTATCGATGAAAAGGATCTCCGGAATTATGAGAAGAATGTAGTACATTATGACGGAGACTCTTCCGCTATTGTTCCTATCGTCGGCAAGGAGATAAACGCAAACTATTTATCACATAGGGACATTTTAAAGGATGAGCTTAAAGAGATCCTTGCAAATCGTGATTTTCAGCAGGGTCAGACAATGGGCGGCGTGACGGCGGCTTCTGCTATTCAGGTATTGCAGCAGGCGGGTGAGAAGCGCTCGCGTCTTATGAGTGATGATACTTACGAAAGCTTCAAGGATATTGTCTATATGGTCATTGAGCTTATACGTCAGTTTTATGTTACGCCGCGAAAGTTCCGAACCACTGATAAGCATGGGAAAAAGACTTTCATTGAGTTTTCAAACTCGCTTATGTGCTCATGCAAAACTGTTTCCGACAGGGCTGCTGAGTTTGATATTGATGTTGTTCCGCAGAAGGAAAATCCATTTACGCGTGAGGCATATAATAATACTATTCTTACGTTCTGGCAGAGCGGTATGTTTGATCCTAATGCTTATGACAGCGCTTATGTTGCTATTTCTTCAATGCAGTTTGACGGCAAAGAGAAGCTTCTCAACGAGCTTGAGGAGCTACATAATAATTTTCTCAAGCAGCAGGAGGCTGCAAAGGATCAGGCCGAAGCTCCCTCTTCTTCTCAGATTCCTGCAAAGCCGGGTGGCAGCGTGATAAATCCGCTTTCTGTTCCCGGCGGTGACATGACTCAGAACATTAGCCCTGCTCAAGGCGCTGATTTGGGCGGACTTATTCCTATCCCTTTGACCGGAGGTGCTTAATATGCAGTTTATTCAGTCCGACGGGTACGACCGCGCGCGTTCAAATACCTATAAATTTTTGGGTCTTGACCGCGGACATTATACATATAAGGGCGAGTTCGAAGATATGTTCAACATGTCTACTGATGAATACCCTTGTGCTGCGCCTCGAACGCCGCGCCAGGCTGTTTGTGATCTTCCTGCTAATGTTCAGGCTGTTGCTGCTCCTGATGTTTCCAATGTCGCTGGTATTTTCGGTTTTACCGGAATCGCGAATGAGGGATTTTATTATAACGGTGTTAAGAAAAGCCGAAATACTGTTCTTTCTTCCGGGTTTGAATGGACTATAGTTCGTTTCAGACATTTTTATATTATGAATGGTTATGACGCTGAACATCATACTTCTGTGCTTTATTCATATAATATTTATGATGATAGCTTTGATCGCGGCGGGTCTTTGCTTGATAATCTTATCGTTACTGTCGGTCATAACAGTCGAGGTAACTATATATGTGCTTATCGTTACGCTTATACCCCTGTATATAACCATGTTGTTACTGACAGTTCCGGCAATACTCTTATTCGTAATTCTGATTATTTTATCAATTACTTTAAGACTTCTAACTGTGCGCCTTCTTCGAATTTCTTTGAGCATTTGTTTTCTGTTGGTGATGAAATTTCTATTTCCGGTTTTCCTGCTTTAGGTGAGCGACCCGGCCAGGTTTGGTCTTATAATGCTTCTTATGATAATTTTATCGTACAGACTGCCGGAGCTTATGATGATTATAATACTCTCGATATTGGTTCGGTTCCTGATCCAGGAGCTGTATCTCTTGATCAGGTCTGTAAAGCTACTGTTACCGGATTTGATACTTCTTCTTATTCAATCCGTGGTGTCGTTACTTATATTCACTATATATATCTTGACCTTCGTAATAAGGAGGATACGCCTCTTCAATTTTCAAACATGGAGGGCGCCGGTCTTACTCACTATTGCAGCGGTATTTCACTTTCATCTGTTGTTCAAAACTTTGATAATATTTTTGTTCATGCCAACAGGCTTTGGGGTTCTGATCCCATGGGAACGAGACTTTATGGTTCTGTTGCTGAGTCGCCGTTTGATTTTCATTCGACCGGCGTTAACGGGGAATTCTTATTTGCTTCTCTTTCCTCTACCTGTTACGGCCCTTTTACCGGGCTTGCAGAATATGGTCTTGATCTGATCGCATTTAAGGATGATTATACTATCATTGTTTCCGGTGATAATCCTGACAGCTATGTTCAGACTGTCATTCACGGCATCGGCTGTATCGATAAACGCAGCATTCAGATCACGCCTCGCGGGGTTATTTTCCTTGCTTATAATGGATTCTATTTATATAACGGTTCTCAATATCCTACGCGAATTTCGAATAAGCTTTATGATACGCGTTATGTTTCCGCTTTGAGCGGTTTTGACGGCGATAAATATTATGCGTCCGCAGAGCGCGAGGATGGTGAGACGGAGCTTCTTGTTTACGATACGAGATATTCATTATGGACAATAGAGGACTCAACTGCTCATAATGACATTTTGGCCGACTCGGCTGTTGTTGCTCTCGGTATGTTCCGTTTCCGCGGCGGTTTTTATATTGCCGATTACACGAGCTCTAAACTTCTTAAGTATGATTCTTCTGCGTCTGAGGTCTTTCGATGGAGTGCTACGAGCGTCAAAACTCATAATAACACTCTTGATAATAAGGCACTCACTGAGCTTTGGGTTCGCGCTGAATGTATTGACGGCGGCAGCTTTTCCGTATCTGTTTCCGTTGATGGGGGAGAGTTCAAAGTTTTGTCGGCTCATTCTTCACCTCGCATGACTGTTTATCGGATCCCTGTTCGCATTGAAAACGGTTCAAGCTTTCGTTACCGCATTTTCGGCAAGGGCAAGGTTATTATCTATGAGGTCGAATTGCATACGCCGAGCGGCGGCAGACAGTATAAGGATTATGAACGTGACATTTCAGGAGATACCGATCATGATATCATACCTGAAAAAAATAACGAAGGGAAGAATTACTTGATATGAAGATCGATATTAATACTCCGCAACCGCTGCACCGCGGCGCATATTTTGAGCTTCCGGTTTTTTGGCAGTGGGCGGCGGCTCTCGTTAAAAATCTTAAGAACCTTATTTATAATCTTGATGATGATAACATCCGTTCTGTTTCCTCTTCAAAGCTTTTAGGCGGTATTAACATTCGTAATAATCCTATCAGCTCCGAATCCTTTACCTGCTCTGAGGGCAGCTTCATCTTGATGAATGATGACGGGTCTCAATATATAAAGCTTGAAAACGGAAAGCTTACTATTAAGGCGGATATAGTTTCTGATGAGTAATTTTGAATGGCATCCGCAGCCTCGTCAAAAATTATTTATGTCGCGGCCTGAGTATGAGGTTCTTTACGGCGGAGCGGCGGGCGGCGGAAAATCGGACGCGCTTGTGGTTGAAGCTCTCAGGCAGTGCGATAATCCTAACTATCGCGGTTTGCTTCTTCGTAAGACTATCCCGCAGGCGCGGGAGCTTATTCTAAAATCGAAGCGTATCTATCCCGAGGCTTTCCCCGGTGCTGAATATAACGGTACAACTCACACCTGGCATTTCCCTTCCGGCGCTTCCGTTTCTTTTGGCAGTATGCCGCATTCCACGAGCTATCTTAATTATCAGGGTTTGTCGTTTTCTTTTATCGGTTTTGATGAGCTTACACATTTTACTTTGGATGAGTATAATTATTTGCTCACTCGTAACCGCGCGGATGGTGACGGCTTGCGTGTTTATGTGCGTTCCACCGCTAACCCGGGCGGCATCGGTCATGGTTGGGTCAAGCAGCGCTTTATTTCTTCCGGACCGGCTGAGGTCCCGCAGGTTTATGACATTGATGTTCCTGATCATCGCGGCAATGTCCACAGGCTCAAGCGTTCCCGTATCTTTATACCTTCTACGGTTTTTGATAATCAAATTCTTTTAGACAATAATCCCGGCTATCTTGCTACCCTTGCAAGCTTGCCGGAGGCGCAGCGGCAGGCGCTGCTTTACGGTAATTGGGACAGCTACGAGGGGCAGGTATTTACCGAGTGGCGCAATGATCCGGCAGGATATAAGACACGGCTATTTACTCATGTTATTGACCCGTTTCCTATTCCTCGTGGTTGGCGGCGGTTCAGGAGCTTTGACTATGGCTTTTCAAAGCCTTTCGCTGTTCAATGGTGGGCGGTCGATTATGAGGGCAGAGCTTACCTCTACCGGCAGCTTTACGGCTGCGATCCTTCTCGTCCCAATGTCGGGCTTTATATGGAACCTTCTACTCTTGCTAAAAAAATTCGTGAGATCGAAGACGAGCTTGAGAAAGGGAATACCATTTATGGAGTTGCCGATCCGGCTATCTGGGATAATTCGCGCGGTATGGAAGGTACGATAATTTCTATTTTTGAGCGCTTCGGCGTTTTCTTTGAGAAGGGGAAGAATGCAAGGCTCAGCGGTAAAATGCAATGTCATTACCGATTGAAATTTGACGAGTTCGGAAAGCCTATGGCTTATGTTTTTAAGACCTGTGTTCCTTTTATCCGTACTCTTCCTAATCTTATCTACTCACATATCAATGTTGAGGATATCGATACAAATCTTGAGGATCATGATTATGATGCTATGAGGTATTTCTTTATGATGAATCCTCTTGCTCCTCCGGCTCCTGAAAAGCCGGTTGAGTCTGTGTTTGATCCTCTGGATCTCAGAAATTATAATTGAAAGGGGTTTTGTTATGGCGATTGGTCCTTTGAAAAAAAACTACACTATTGCTACCCCCGGTGCTGTTGCTTCCGGTGAGCCTAAAGTTACAATGTCTCTCGGCGATACATCTCAGCAGCTTGGAGACACGATAGCTACCGGTCCCGGTTCTGTTTCTATGAGCTTGGATGATTATGTAAAGATTCCTAAGATCGGTGTTTCATCAAATCAATCTGAATCCGGTTCTGCTCCTTCTGCTTCTGTTCCTCCCGCTCCTTCCGTTGCTTCAACCGTTAAGCCCGAAACCGGGGGCGGTTATAAGATAGCCGGTAATACTTCCGGCAATCTTGCCGGTGTTCGTGATTATGTTGGTTCAAAGGGTTATGGCGGAGCTGTTGACTGGGACGGTGAAAATGTTCTTGTGGGCGGTCAACCTATAAAACCGGCTAAGGTTGTTGACGGCACTGCCTATGTTGATCCTGCTGTTCTTGATGTTGCTATCGATAACTACGAGAAAAAGAACGGTATCAAACAAAACCGTGCTGTTTCCGATGATTATATGAATAACTATGGCAGCAGGCTTGAAGAGCTTTTGCGCCCGCTGACCGAAAGAGAGCAGTTTTCTTACGATCCTGAGAAAGACGAAGCTTTTAAGCGCTATCGTGAACTTATGCTTGATAACGCCGATCGCGCTTATGAATCTGTAATTAATTCACGCGGCAATATTGACGGAGGTACTCTTTCGGCCGCTAATGCTGCGCGTAATGAATATCTCCGTAAGATCGATGAGGCGCTTTTAGACTTCCGCGATCGGGCGCTTACGGAATTTGAAAGCGAGACGGGGCGGAGGAGAAATAATCTTTCTGATGCTTATAGCCTTTTTAATGATTTCTATAACAAGGAATATACGGCGAATCGCGATCAGATCGGTGATACTCTTACGGCTAACCGCTTATCTAATGATGAGCGGCAAACGGATTTTAATAATGATGTAACCTTGAGGCGGCTATTGCTTGAGCTTGCCGGATCTTCAATTTCAAATGAACAGGCTTTAGAATCTCTCAGATCTTCCATTATGGAGAATCGCATGAATCAAGCTTACTCGCGCGGTTATCTTACTCCTGAAGATGCTCGCTTCTGGGGTCTTGATTCTGTTCTTCACGAGAATGAATATGGACAAATGGTTAATCCCGATGGCTCGCTTTATATTCCGTGGCAGCCTGAGAATTTATATGGTTTTTCGAATAACTATATTACTTCCTATGGTCAGCAAGCAGGTGCAAATCAGGGCAACCGTGAATTTGGACAGCTTTCATCTCAGCTTACCGAACAAAATAAAACCGGCATTGCTTCTCCTTATTCTTCTGTTCTGAATGATTTCGCTCAGGCTTATCTTGGTCGTATCTCCGGAGCTGCTTCTCCTGCACCGTAACTCAATCAGATCAAGGTCTTATTGATTCTCTTGCCGCTAACCCTGATACCGCGGCACTTGCACAGTATCTTTTATCAGATCCCAGTGCTCTTAATTATATTTCTCAGCTTGCCGCAAGCGTTTTGCCGGCATAATAACTTTATGGAGGTACGATTATGATTAACAATGATCTTTCTTTAATGATGAATAAGGATGAGAACGGCTTCGCTCGCTCGTGTCACTTCCTGAGGACGGACAAGCGCCGCCCTCAGTGCTCCGCGCTTGTAGATTTCTATAATGCGGCTGATTTGCATGATCAGTGCGGTAACTGTCCTTTCTTTAAGACAGATGATGAATTTAATGCGGGTTGGAATAATCGGAGGTCTGATCTTGATGGCTGATGTTGTTGCTGTTTCTCAGAGCGATTTTAATCTTTTGAGAGAATATAAAAAGCATCCGAGCACTGAGCTTGTAGAGCGATATAATCGCGTTTTACCGGTTGTTGAAAGTTTTCTTGAGCGGCTGCTCGATCCGCTTACCGCTCTATGTTTGCGCGAATTTTATATTAATGGCCGTTCTTGGGATGATATCGCTGATATTGTTGGATGCGGCATATCGGACACTTTCCGTAAGCGTTCTAAAAGATTTATGAAAGGATTACCACTATGATTAAAAGTTTATTCTGCTTTATTTTTGGATTGATCGGTTCTTTTTTTGCCATTGCTTTTGGCGGTTGGTCATCTGGTCTCACCACTCTTATTATCTTCCTTGCCGCCGACTATATTACCGGTCTCATTGTTGCCGGAGTTTTTCAGAACTCAACACATACCAATAATGGCGGACTGGAGAGCCGGACGGCTCTTAAGGGCATTTTCAGAAAGTTTGCAATTATCTTTGTCGTTGCGCTTTCTAACAGGCTTGATATTTTGCTTCATTGTGACTATATCATGAATGCTTGTATCATTGCATTTATATCAAGCGAGCTCATCTCTCTCGTCGAAAATCTTGGATTGATGGGTATTCCTATACCTTCTGCTATTACAAAGGCAATTTCTGTTTTAAAGGAAAAGGAGGATGAATTAAAATGAGATCTTCTTACTTAGGCTCTTTCGGTCGTGATTACTCTTCTGAAGATTTCTATGATGATCACTTTTCAAAACTATTTTGTTCCTGCTGTGGTGAGAACATCCAGCCCGGACAGGAATACTTTGACGTTGACGGCTCTATCTTTTGTATGCGCTGTGATGGTGATGCTGAGGTAGCTATCTTTGAGAAGCATAGAGATGAATATCTCTATGAGCTTTAAGGGGGTTTTTTTCATGAATATTGTTACCTCTTATCTTACTAATAACCCTTGCTACAAGGCGGGGCGGAAAATCGCTGTTAAGGGTCTTATGCTCCACAGTGTCGGTTGTGCTCAACCTTCTGCAAAAGTTTTTATCAATACCTTTAACAAATCAACCTATAATGCCGCTTGTGTCCATGCCTTCATTGATGGCAACACAGGCACGGTGTATCAGACTCTTCCGTGGAACCACCGCGGCTGGCACGGCGGCTCCGGCAAAAACGGCAGCTGCAACAACACGCATATCGGTGTTGAGATCTGCGAACCTTCCGGTATAAAATACAGCGGCGGCGCGACCTTTACAGTGACCGACCGCGCCGCCGCTCTTGCATCGGTTAAGCGGACCTATGGGTCGGCTGTAGAGCTTTTTGCTTATCTCTGTAAGTCTTATGGACTTAACCCTATTACAGATATTATTTCTCATAATGAAGGTAACAAAAAGGGGATCGCTACCGCGCACTGTGACCCGGAGCATTTGTGGAACGGGCTCGACACCGGCTTTACTATGGATGGATTCAGAAGGGATGTGAGGGCATTTATGGCAGGTGAAAAATCAAAAATAGATGAATATACGGACATTGAGTCTATCGCGTGGGATCTTAACCACCGCGGCATTGTCTCCGATAAACATGGGCTTATAGATGCTGTAAAAGCTGAGCCGAACGGCAGACTTTATTGGCTCGCGCGTAAAGCTCTGCACTATATCCGTGAGCGTGATTGAAACCACAAAAGACCGCTTTGCAGCGGTCTTTTGTGGTTTCGTATAGCACGCTTATTGTCTACTGGAACAGGAATCCATTATCTTATCTGTATGTATACATACAGCCTCGCGGAAATTCGTTCCCAAATTCCCTTGTGTGTTGTTTCGGTTATTCGACATAATGTATGATCTCCTTTCGATACTTGTATTTACATCTTTTGCCGACTATACCCACTTTGCTGCGCCTATTATAAGCCTGCAGCGGAATATATTGACGCTTGGCGCAGGGGTTATCGTATAGTATGCAGCAGGATATTTATATGTTACAGCACTAATGCGGCATTTCCATTATTCCGGTGCCGTAGTATTCGGGTACCGAGCCGGATATGAGCGTCTCTGCTATCGGTATCTCAGCCGTGATACGTTCGGTTTTGTTCATTGTATATCCTATGTAGCGCATATCAACATATATATTAAGCGTTATCCGGTGCAGCACCTGGTTTATGCCTACTGATTCAAATTTCTCATCAAGCTCACCGTTGACGATACTTATGGGAATAATACGAATATGAAGAGTTGGGCCGTAATACGCAAGCACGGGATATCGCGAAAGACTGCCGAGCGGTATGCCTACGCTTGCGGGATAATCTTTGCTAAGCGCTTTCCGTATATCGGTGAGCAGGCGCGATTTAACGCTGTTTATCCGTGCCGTATCAGCCTCTACGGAATTAACACGTCCGCTCTCATCGGTTGCGGTATTAAAAAAAGAGCAAAAACCGTCAGACTGTGCCATATCGGCAATACAACCGTTAACGAGTTCGGTAAAGGCGGTGTTTGAATAATTCGAGCATTGCGCGTAAAATACCGGCTCTGAACGCCGCAATATAAAATGTGCCGATACCGGCAATATAAAAAGACACAGCAGCAGAGGTGCTCTGTGTCTTTTCCTGAGTCTAAAGCGCATAAAAATCACCCCGCCATATTATATGACGGGGCGTTAAATGTTGTGCTTATCTTGCTTTTGTTTCAACTTCCTTAACGATCATTGCAACAAAATCGTCAGCGGGCATACTGCCCATATCGCCTTGCTTGCGCGAGCGTACCGAAACAGCGCCGGCTTCGATGTCCTTGTCGCCGATAACGATCATATACGGAACCTTTTCAAGCTGTGCTTCGCGCAGCTTAAAGCCAAGCTTTTCCGAGCGGTCATCTATCTCTATGCGGTTGATGCCGGCAGCCTCAAGCTTCTTCTTTATCTCATACGCATAGTCAACATGACGGTCAGCGATAGGCAGAAGTTTGATCTGAACAGGCGCCAGCCATGTCGGGAATGCGCCCGCGTATTTTTCTATCAGCAGCGCGAGAGTCCTCTCGTAGCAGCCGATCGAGGTCCTGTGGATGATGTACGGATTTTTCTTCTTTCCGTCGCGGTCAACATATTCCATTCCGAATTTTTCGGCAAGCATCTGGTCGATCTGGATAGTGATAAGAGTATCCTCCTTGCCGTGTACATTCTTTATCTGAATGTCAAGCTTCGGGCCGTAGAATGCCGCCTCGCCTATGCCTATCTTATATTCAAGACCGAGGTCGTCCAAAATGTTTTTCATCTTGCTCTGTGCCTCGTCCCATTGCTCGGGAGTGCCGATGTACTTATCGCGATCATCCGGATCCCACTGTGAGAAGCGGTAGGAAACATCCTCATAGAGTCCAAGAGTTTTAAGCATATAGGTCGTAAGCTCCAGGCAGCGTCTGAACTCATCCTCAAGCTGATCCGGCGTACACATAAGATGTCCCTCCGAGATCGTGAACTGTCTTACTCTTATAAGTCCGTGCATCTCACCTGACGCCTCGTTTCTGAACAGTGTCGAGGTCTCATTGAGGCGCATCGGCAGATCGCGGTACGAGCGGCCACGGTTTAAAAATGCCTGGTACTGGAACGGGCAGGTCATAGGACGGAGTGCATACACCTCATCATCCTTTTCCTCGTCGCCTAATACAAACATACCGTCCTTATAGTGATCCCAGTGTCCGGATATCTTATAGAGGTCGCTCTTTGCCATAAATGGTGTCTTTGTGAGCTGCCAGCCGCGCTTCTGCTCCTCATCCTCGACCCATCTCTGCAGTATCTGTATCATTCTTGCGCCCTTAGGAAGCATGATAGGCAGCCCCTGTCCGATCGAATCAACGGTTGTGAACAGCTCAAGCTCGCGTCCGAGCTTATTGTGATCACGCTTTTTAGCCTCTTCAAGCTGCTCTAAGTGCGCTGCAAGCTCATCCTTTGTCTGGAAAGCTGTGCCGTAAACACGGGTAAGCATCTTGTTATGCTCATCGCCGCGCCAGTATGCGCCTGTTGCGGAAAGCAGCTTAAACGCCTTTACCTTTGAGGTATAGCGAACGTGCGGACCTGCGCAGAGGTCAGTAAACTCACCCTGCTTATAGAACGAGATCGGCTCGCCCTCGGGAAGCTCGTTTATAAGCTCCTGCTTATACGGCTCATCCTTCATAAGCTTCAAAGCCTCATCACGCGGCAGCTCAAACCGTTCTATTTTAAGGTTCTCCTTAACGATTTTTTTCATCTCCGCCTCGAGGTTATCCAGATCCTCGCGCGAAAACGGCTTCTCTATATCAAAATCATAGTAAAATCCATTGTCGATAGGGGGGCCTATAGTAAGCTTTGCCTCCGGAAACAGCCTATTTACCGCCTGAGCAAGTATATGCGATGCGGAATGGCGCAGTGTTTGCAGTTCATTCATTTCAACTGACATATTTTTTTCCTCCTTCATAATAAAAAAATCCCGAGCAAATAAATTGCTCAGGAGTGCATAGGCTTTTTTGTACCAGTTTTGCACGGTTCCATCCTGATTACGGCATACGCCGTCACTTAATTATGTCTCTGTCGCGGACTCACGCCGGCATTACTGGGAGCATAACTCTGTTCCTCCGGTGCTCAAAAGTGGTATTCGCCAATGCCATGCGCGGGAATACTTACAGCCGCGATACTCCCTCTCTTGCCGCAAACGGGCAAAGGCTACTGTCTTTTTCATTGCAAGGTCATTATAACACCGAACACGTTTGTTTGTCAAGTATTATTTTTTACTTTATAAGAAATTGTTTTCTTATAAAGCAAAAAAGTGATTTAATTGCCCGTGCGAATTATCCGACCTTTGGTCAGAAACGCATAAGGGCATAACCGGGATGCCAGGGCGAGCAGGTTGCGCGGCAACCGACCAGCCCAAGCGCTTTATCTTCAAGCTTTGCTATGGCTTTGACTGAACGCGCAGCAAATCATCGCTGACGGAATTAAGGATAAATTTCAGTTTATTGGGGGAGTTACTGGGAGGCGCAGCTTGTCCTTGCCCTGGGGCAACACTGGTCGGGCGCAAGCGCTCTGCTCGTGCTGGCTTCCCGGGTGGGCTTTTCAAGCTTCGCTTGAAAAGGTCGGATTGGGGTTCACGGCACTAAAAAATGAGATAAATTAGCGGCTTTAGATAAAATCTATCTCTGCCGCAGCCCCCAACCCGCCTCGCAAGCTCGGCACCCTGCCCCGGGGCAGGGACAGCAGAGCTACACCGCAAACATCAGCCCGACAAACTGAAATTTTAACGATTATTAACAGTTTGAGCTCTCATTTAAAAAACGTGTTTTTATAATATTTTATGATTGACTTTTTAAGATCACGGTGGTATAATATATATATGGCATCTTTTTTTGATGTTCTAATATGAGAGGAAGTGTTTATCAGATGAAATCAGATGTACATGTACTAACAAATACAATGGACGATTTCAGAATTATTCCTGAGGAAGCGGAAAAGATTGCAAATTACAATAACCTCAATGAGCATGATTCAAGACGTTTAAGACTGCTTGCTGAGGAGCTTATAGGTATGTTGCCGCGGCTTTTGGCATACGGCAATGGCGAGTTCTGGATAGAAAATTCGGGAAAAAACTATGAGTTGCATGTAATGCTTAAGGTTGAGAATTTTATGAATATCGACCGCGACAAGCTGCTGTCGATCTCCAAATCAGGAAAGAATGCTGCGTCAGTCGGGATCATCAATAAGATACGGATTGCGGCAGAGCTTATGATGATAGGCTATGCCGAGGCATCGATGTATGAAGGTATGGATTTCTATGAGATGGGTGTTATGAACCAGTATCTTGACTATTCCCGCGCATGGTCGCTTAACAACTACCGCGGGCAGGCGAAGCAGCTTGAATGGGATGAGCTTGAGAAGTCAATAATCGCAAAGCTTGCTGACGATGTTGTAGTCGGCATCATAGGCAACAAGGTAGACATAGCAATCAAGAAAAAGTTTTAAAAAAAGGAGATAAAAAAGATGAATGTAACAAAAGCAATGGATGGTAACAAGCTTACAATAGCGGTAGAAGGCAGACTGGATACAAATACCGCGCCGGAGCTTCAGAAAGAGATCACAAACATAGGAGATGTTGATGAGCTCGTATTTGATTTCAGCAACCTCGTTTATATTTCATCTGCAGGTTTGCGAGTGCTCATGATAGCGCAGAAGGGTATGAGCAGCAAGGGTGGAGTCAAGGTAATCAATGCCAGCGAGGATGTCAAGGAGATCTTTGATATCACCGGCTTCAGCTCAATTCTTACAGTAGAGTAATAGCTATGCTTAATAATAAATGGATGCGTGCCGCGGTTCCGGCATTGCTTATACATTGTTCTATAGGCACAGTATACTGCTGGTCAACATTCAAAGAAGCTATAGCCGAGCGTATAGGTATGAGTACGTTTGCCGTTGGCTGGGCGTTTTCACTCGCGATATTTTTTCTTGGTATGTCTGCGGCATTTGCCGGCAGAATGGTAGAGAAGAACATACATAAATCATCGCTTGTTGCCTGCGTATGCTTCACTCTGGGCATGGCGGGCACAGGACTTTTCATACAGTATGCGACCGGTATAGTTGCGCTTATTGGGATTTTTATATGCTACGGATGCATCATGGGGATAGGTCTCGGTGTGGGTTATCTTACACCTGTAAAGACTTTGATGCTGTGGTTTTCTGAACGCAAGGGGCTTGCTACCGGTATATCGATCATGGGCTTTGGACTTGCAAAAGCTATCGCAACGCCGATAATGGAGCTTATTCAGAACAAACTCGGTATATCGCAGATGTTCTACATTCTCGCGTGCGTATATTTTATTATGATGTTTGCCGGCCACCTTCTTCTCAAAAAGCCTGAAGGCTGGGTGGAGCCGGATGTGGCAAAGGGCGAGTTCAGTCCGTTAGGTATGTTCAAAAACAAGACATTTCTTTGTATATGGCTTATGTTTTTTATAAACATCCATTGCGGGCTTGCGCTGATAACATACGAAAAACAGATACTTGGTGTTACCTTTGCCGGTACAGCCGCACTTGCGGCGGTGGTTAGTATTGTTCCGTCAGTGACGGCGGGCTTTAACGCGCTCGGCAGGATAGGATATTCGACTATATCCGATAACCTTCGTGACCGCAATACCGTATATAAGATAATCTTTATAAGCTGTATCATTATGACAGCCATCGCGCGTGTGCCGTCCGCGATAACTAACGGCAGCACAACGTATGTTTTTGGGGCAATAGTGATACTTCTGCTTATAGTGGTCAATTCTGGCTATGGCGGCGGCTTTTCAACTCTTCCGGCATTGCTGTCCTCACGCTTCGGCATGGACAAGATAAGCAAGATCCACGGACTTGCGCTTTCCGCATGGGCGATAGCCGGTCTTACTGGTAATAATATGAGCGAGCTTATCCTCAGCCGGTTCGGAAGAGAAAATTATGAGCCTGTGCTTGTTGCCACTGGAATACTTTATATTGCCGCGCTGATTATATGCACACAGGTAAAGAAGGACACTAATATTGAAAAATAATAATGAATAAACAGAAAAAGCCCGATCTCGGGCTTTTTTCTGTTTATTGTTGTGCCGGATATAAATTATAAAACTTTCTTTGTGAATATTAACAGCAAAAATGTATAATTTTCTACGATATTGATAGTTAAAAATTCAAAATATCAATTGAAAATTTACGTATAATTATGCTATAATATAAGAAATGAATAAGAGAAAAGATAAAAAGGAGGTTTCAGAAATGGGGTTATTTAAAAAAGAAAACTGCTGTATTTGCGGCGCTAAGACGGGAATGTTGGATAAAAAGTGTGAGAGCGGAAAGCTATGCAAGGAATGTGTCGGAAAATTATCCGTATGGTTCAAGGATATTAAAAGCTCATCGGCAGGCGCATTGCACGCACAGATGCTTTCAAGAGAAAATGATGCCGAACTTGTAAAAATATATAATTTTTCCAAGGTTTTTGGTGAATTTGGCGTGATCCTTATCGATGAGAAGGAGAAACGGTTTGTGGCTTTTCCTGATACAAGCAACGGTCTTTTCGGCAGTCAGAGAAAGGTTAGATCTATTGATGATGTGATCGACCTGGGACCTGACATTATCCGGTTCGACCAGGTAGAGGATATCGAAATAGACATTAATGAAATGACGCGCGAAGAAAAGCATATAATCGACGGGAAACAGGTCAGCTATGATCCTCCGCATATTTTGTATATGGAAACCTTTACGCTAAGAATGAAGATCGTAAATCATCCGTTTATAAATTCAATATACATACAGCTTAATAACGGCGCGGTACAGATAAAAAATCTCGGCAGACGACTCTGGACAGATCCGGGCAAAAAGCTGGCGGCGTATATGCTGGATCTTCCGGGACTGGTGATGGAGGATCAGGCGGCAATATATGACAATGACTCATTGTTAAGTGCCTTTTATCATAGTCAATACGAAATGCCTGAATACTCTTACGGGTTCAAATGCACATTGACCAATTGGGATGATATTAAAAAGTATCAGTATTATCTTATGATGGCGCGTGAAATTAAAAATATAATTACAGGGGAGAACTAACAGGATCATGAGATTGTTTTTCCGCTAAAAATTCGAATAAAATCACGAAGGTGTGATTTGCAGCATGAAAAGACTAAAATAATTAATTTTATTGCCGCAATGTCTGTGGCGGCTCCTGTAATGATGGGGTTTCCGGTATCTGTATGCGCAATCGTAACGGGCGATTAATACGCGGGTATGCTGAATACGAGCGGAGCGCGGCGTGTAAAGCTGATGTGGTGGGAGCTGGATAAGCAGGAGACGATAAGTGACAGCGAGCAGATAGGGCTGTAATAACTGAACATATCTGACGGTGGGGACGATTCTCACTGTCTGCCTAAGGCACGACAGGAGAATCGTCCCCTTATTCGTTTTCGTAACTCAGGAGGCTTCCGCTAAAAGCTACGGCGTTTGCGCCATGCAACACGCATACGACACGGGGGCGTGTCGCTAACAAAAAAACTACGTTATGCAACTATTGTCATTTATAACAAAAAAATCGTAAAAACAATAGCAAAAACCGTAATTATATTTCTGTAAAAACAATTGACATCAGACCGGTAATGTGATAGAATGCAGAATGATTAAATAGGGGATGTTGGGGGCGAAGCCCCCGGAAAAGAAACCAAATTTCCCCTTGGCAGAGAAATCAAGGGGCGCGATGGCGTAGCCCACGGAAAAACCACATTGTTAATACCGCACTATGCGCTTGTAGGCAGCGTATGGAGCGTTATTAAATATAAATATATTTATATTTCATTTTTTTTAAAAGGAGGAGATTCCGATGGATTTAAAAAAATTCATCAGCGGCATTAGTGCCTTATCTATTGCCGCGAGCGCATTTGCTGCGGTGACGATCACAGCGAATGCGGCGGAGGGTGACGTTTCAACTTTAGCAGATGTTGATTTTAGTGATAACGTGACCACAGGCATTACAATATCGGGCAATGATACAACTGTTCCTTATGAAACAGCCGATGACAGATTAAAAATAGGTAAAGGCAGTGCAAGTGTAACAATCGATGATACTTCGATCGGCAGCACTGATAAGGTCAACGTGTCTTTCAAGCTCGGTTTCGGTAAACTGTCAAAAAGGAGCGTATATTTCAATTTAAAGGATGGAGAGAATAATATTATTGCTGATTTCAATTATAATGTATACAGCAATACCTTTTCCGCGAACACATTAGGAGTGGATTCCGGTCACTTCTACCATGGATATAATACAGTTCTTTGGGATAGGGCACCTATATTTAACATAGAACTGAATTATAAAACAAGAAAGATAACAACAAAAACTTCCGGTTATTCGGGTAACTATGACCATGGAACAGTAGATATGCCTGACGGTGCAGGGGCATTAAAGACATTCTTGCTTGGATCAGATTATAGTTCAAACCCTGAACGTCGTTGCGAAATTGATGACATTCTAATAACAAGAACAGAAGGTCCGGCACCCGAAAGTTATGATTACTCGATTAAAGCAACCTCAGCTGATGGCAATGTTGATGTTGTTTTAGCAACGGGCAGTGCGGCTGAAGGTGATCCTTACGGTGCAACAGGACTTCCTAAAGTAATTTCGTCTAACGGTTCATTCTATGTGATTGATCCCTCGGTTAATAATTATTCGGTTTCATATTTTATGGGAGAAGATGATGGTGAGAAAACCATTACATACGTAAAAGATGAAACAATTGTTGCTTATGCCGAAGGTGAGAGCTTTGCAAAGAATAGCGATAATACAGTTTATTCCGGCGGAGCGGACGGTCATGCTTCCGCTGCTACGAATAATGGTGCCAGACATTCGATGGGTACATTTGCAGCAGGCGTGTATCAAGTTGAGGTTGTTGTTACGGGTAATACCAACAGAGCGTTTGTTTTAAGAGATAAGAATGTACAAGACGTACGCAATTGCTGGTTAACAAATAATCTTGCCGGTTCAACCGGTAAAAAGACTGCTGACTTCACTTTAACCAAAGAAACAAATGTTGACTTTGGCGGAACTGATAATGCAACATCAGGTGGCGATTATGTAAGAACCGGACAAACCTGTGAGTTTGACTACTATATCGTAAGAAGAATCGGCGATGTTCCCACAGTGGCAGCAACGCTTGAGGAAGACAACATTACAGACGATACACAGTACACGGGCGCGGATGCCGGTGCTACATACTCCGTATTCAAGGCTACGGTAACAGCAGGTACAAATGCTATCACATCGCTTTACTTCACACTTAATAATGGTGCAAAGTCAACTGATGAGTACAATGAAACAACTATCACAGAAGGCTCATCGGCTATATTCGGTCTTATCGTACCGATGGCAAGCGCAAATGTTACAGACATCACCGCAGTTATCGACGGCGATAGTTATGTTGCATTCGAATAATCAAACAGGGAGGAATGTAAAATGAAATTTGAATTACCTAAAATGAACATTTCCATGTTTGAGGTGGAGAATGTGGTAACCACGGTTTCCGGCGATCCTACGGAGGAGCAGAAGTCGGCTCAGCAGAAGGCTCAGTTTATAGCTGATAGCATCGAAGGCGTACGGACAGTGTTGACATTTAATTGATCTGTCATATATCGAGGCGGAAGCCTACCTGCCGGTAATAAGCAAATACAGACGGCTCGACCCTTCGGGGTCGGGTCTTTTTTTAATACAGGGATTTCTTTTTCACATTATCACCGCATTAACGGTGGAATTATTATAAAATGCTATTGATTTTCAGGTCGGGTCGTGTTATAATTCTATTATCACGAAAAAAGTAGTGTTGCGGTTTTGTAAAGGAGAAGTATATGGAATACAAGATCAATTTTATATGGGATAACGAAGCCTCTGTGTGGGTCGCTACAAGCGATGATATTCCGGGACTGGTATTAGAATCGGGATCTTTTGACGCCTTGCTTGAACGTGTCAGAATAGCCGCACCGGAATTGATTTCTCTGAATAATACGCAAAATGAGCCGCTGATTTTATCATTTGTATCGGAGAGGCGTGAAAGGATCGCTTTGTAATTGCTGAATATGAGAAAAAGGTGCGAGATATCCTTAAACGGTATAATTGTTCCTTTATCAGGCGAGGGAAGGGTGATCACGATATATGGTTCAGCCCTATAACAAATCGGCATATTACCGTAGACAGCAAGATCAAGTCAAGACACACAGCAAATGCTGTTATGAAACAAAGCGGAATAGATCATAAGTTTTAGTATCGTTTTTTCTGCCGCTAAAGATACCAAATCGGGTGCAAGGCTTGTAGAAATAAAAACCCGCGGCGCGGTCTCATCAGAGACCGTGCCGTTTTTTTTTGCGCGGGTTTTAAGTGGATGAATGCCGATGAATAAATCAATACATTGAAATTATTGATATTTACTTAGAGGGCTGCCGTCATAAGCTACGGTGTTTGTCCGGTCGGCGGCAAAGCCGCCCGGCTCGTCCTGGCATCCCGGTTAGCAAGCGAAGCGGTTTCTCTGAAAGCATTTCTGTTTTGTTCACCTACTCAAAAAGAGTGTTAATAAAAAAAACTATTGATTTCACACAGAGTTTATTATATAATCAGAATATATAAATTACTGCTTAATTAAAAGCATAGTAGTAAAATCTGATGACAACTATTGGGGGAATAATATTGCGTATCGGTTTTATAGGCGCCGGCAAGGTCGGATTTACTCTTGGAAAGTATTTTGCCGTGCATAATATCCGTATTTCCGGTTATTTGAGCCGCAAAGCTGAATCAGCGGAGGCGGCGGCGGAATTTACGGGCAGCCGGTGGTTTAAAGAATTATCGGAATTGGTAGCTCTCTGCGATGTAATATTTATCACGGTTCCCGATGCCGCGATCCGTGAAGTGTTTATTGAACTCACAAAATACGATATCACGGGAAAGCAATTATGTCATTGCAGCGGCGCGATGTCTGCGCGTGATGCGTTTGAAGGCATAGAGAAGTACGGAGCCGAGGGCTATTCGCTGCATCCGCTTTTTCCGGTAAGCAGTAAATATGACTCGTACTTAACTATCGGTAAAGCGTGGTTTTGCATTGAGGGAAACGGCACACATCTACCAGACTGGAAGGCGTTTTTTGAAAAGCTCGGTAATCCTGTACGCATCCTGTCTCATAAGGACAAAACTGCATATCATGCCGCTTGTACTGTGGCAAGTAATCTTGTGTGCGCGCTTGTTTACGAAAGCATAGAAACACTTGAAAAATGCGGCTTTTCCGAATGTGAGGCGCTTACCGCGCTTGAGCCGCTTATCACTGCCAACATAAACAGTATCCTAAAAAACGGTGTGGTCGATGCGTTAACAGGACCTGTGGAGCGGTGTGATTGTGGAACGGTACAAAAGCATTTGTCCTGTTTTGAAGAAGGGAAAGAGCGCGAGTTGTACCGTGCCGCTTCGCTAAAGCTCGTTGACATTGCAAAGAAAAAGCATCCTGATGCCGATTTTTCGGTGTTTGACGGTATACTTTATTAAATTATAATAGCGAAAGGAAATATGGCTATGAGTGTTGATATTGAAAGATATCTTAAAAGTGGAATGGAAAATATTTTGCGCGGCGCGATCAGTATTTCGAATTTTAATTTTAAGCAAAGTGCGTTTATGGCAGGCTTTGCTCGTTCGGCAAAGGCAGCCGCAGAGCGGCGCAGCGGCTATGAGAGACGCGGCATACATATTCCTCCGTTTTTGATCTCAAGCATAACAAGCCGATGTAATTTACATTGCGCCGGATGCTATGCAAGAGCTGTTAATTCGTGCAGCGATGGCGATATTAAGGATGATCTGACGGCAGCTGATTGGAAAAGAATATTCTGTGAGGCGCGCGATCTGGGCATAAGCTTTATTATACTTGCAGGCGGAGAGCCTATGGTGCGAAGGGATGTTATAGAAGAGGCAGCAAAGGTCAGAGAAATAATCTTCCCGATCATAACAAACGGAACACTGATAAATGACGAGTATATAAGTCTTTTTGCCAAAAATCGCAACCTTATACCTGTGCTTAGTATTGAGGGCGGTGAGGTTGTAACGGATAAAAGACGCGGCAAGGGTGTTTATGCAATTATAGATAAAGCAATGGAAAGGCTGAAGGAAAGATCAATAATAACAGGCGCGTCAATAACCGTTACGAAAGAAAACCTAAGCGAGGTTTTATCGGATGCGTATGTGAGCGGACTTAACGAAAAAGGCTGCTCGGTAATATTATTTATAGAATATGTTGATGTAACAGGTAAATCGAAGCTTTCTATAGGTGATACAGAAAGAGAATTCATGAATGCAAGCCTTGATGAGCTTAGAGAAAAGCATAGGAATATGCTTTTTGTCGCTTTTCCGGGTGATGAACGCAAGGCAGGCGGCTGCCTTGCGGCGGGCAGAGGCTTTTTTCATATCAATGCGCAAGGCGGCGCAGAGCCATGTCCGTTTTCACCGTATTCGGATGTGAATATCCGTGATACATCATTAACAGAGGCACTCAGATCCGAGCTTTTTCTGAAGCTCAATGAAAGCGGACTGCTGAATCATGATCATAACGGCGGATGTGTGTTGTTTGAAAATGATGCTGAGGTTCGAAAAATAGTTTCAGAAAACTGATTTTCTAATTGCAAGACTTGTTTTGCAAAAGCTGTAGCCGTATGAGTAATGAGAAGGAGAAAGATAATGTATTATTGTAATAATAACAGTCTTATATATAAGAGCAGAAGCGAAACAGTGAAGATAGAGCCGTGGGGCAAAAACGCTCTGCGCGTCAGAGTGACCTATAATGCAGGGTTTACAGGCGATGATCACGCATTGGATAAGGTTCAAAGTGAAGCTCAGATCGATATAGGGGAGGAATTTGCCTCTATAGCAAACGGAAAAATTTGCTGTAAGCTGTCAAAAAGCGGTTGGCTTGAATTTTTTAAGGACGGTAAACCAATTTTAAAGGAATATTCGCGCGATAGTCGAGGAGCAAACGGGCATAGTCCGAGTATGAAGTTTTCAGCGCGCGAGCTGAAGCCGGTTAGCGGAAGCGGCTACAGCATAACAATGCGATTTGAGGCAGACAAGAGTGAAAAGATTTTCGGTATGGGACAGTATCAACAGCCGAACCTAAATTTAAAGGGGTGTATTCTTGAGCTTGCGCAGAGAAATTCCCAGATCAGCATACCGTTTTATCTTTCAAGCAAGGGCTATGGCTTTTTGTGGAACAATGAGGGTATTGGCGAGGTCGTGTTCGGAACGAACTACACACAGTGGAATGCTAAGCTGTCGGATGAGGCTGATTACTGGATAACTGCCGATGATACGCCCAAGGCGATCATTGAAAACTATACATCCGTAACGGGACGCGCTCCGGAATTTCCTGATAATGCGCTCGGCTTATGGCAGTCCAAGCTGCGCTACAGAACACAGGAGGAGGTTTTAGAGATTGCTCGCGAATATCACAGACGCGGTATACCTCTTGATGTCATCGTTATCGACTTCTTCCACTGGATAAGACAGGGTGATTGGAGCTTTGATCCCGAATACTGGCCTGATCCGAAAGCAATGGTAGAGGAGCTTCGCCGTATGGGTACGCGCTGCATGGTATCTATCTGGCCGACTGTGGATAAAAAAAGCGTGAATTATCCTGAAATGGCAGAACGCGGACTGCTCGTAAGAACTGAGCGCGGCAGCGTACAGTGTTTTGATTTTCAGGGTGACACGGTCATTTATGACGCGACAAATCCTGAGGCGCGTGAGTTTATCTGGCAGAGATCCTATGAAAACTATTATAAGAACGGTATTGATATGTTCTGGCTTGATGAAGCAGAGCCGGAATATTCGGCTTATGATTTTGATAATTACCGGTACTATGACGGTGCCGCGTTAAAGATAAGCAACCGCTACCCGAAGGAGCACGCGAGGGCATATTATGAGGGTATGAAGGCGCAGGGACAGACGGATATAGTAAACCTCATCCGCTGCGCGTGGGTAGGAAGCCAGAAGTATGCTGCTCTTGTGTGGTCAGGTGATATCAGATCCACGTTTGAAGCGCTCCGTGATCAGGTAAGCGCCGGACTTAATATAAGTCTTGCCGGTATTCCGTGGTGGGTAAGCGACACAGGCGGCTTTTTCGGCAATATAGAGGATGAGAATTTTAACGAGCTTATGATACGTTGGTTTCAGTTTTCGGCGTTCTGTCCGGTGCTGCGTATGCACGGAGACAGAGGCCCGCATAACATACCGGCATTTACCGATCTGGACTTCGGCGGCGGCTTCTCAGATACGGGACAGCCGAACGAGCTGTGGAGCTTTGGAGAGGAAACATATAAGATCCTGAAAAAATATCTTTTTATCAGACTTGATATGAAGGATTATATAAAAGGCTTAATGAACGAGGCAAGTAAGAACGGCTCGCCTGTTATCCGGACGATGTTCTATGAATTTCCGGAGGATGAAAGATGCTGGGAGCTTGACGATCAATATATGTTTGGTTCAAAATATCTGATAGCGCCTGTATTATATCAGGGTATGACCGAAAGAGAGGTATACCTGCCAGGCGGTGAATGGAAAAACATACATGACGGCGAAATATACAGCGGCGCCCGTACAATAAAGGCTGCCGCGCCGATAGATATTATTCCTGTATATGAACGTTTAAAATGAAATGATATTCCTACAAACCGATCGAACCGGTTTAGTTCAGTTAAATAGGCGGTGAACAAAAATGCTCAGGCTAAAGGTCAGTTATAAAGGCGAAATGATCAACGGAAGCTTCCCTTGCGGTACGGTTCTCTCAGATGCGCTTGGGCAGCTGGGTATCACGCAGAATAATCCCTGCGGTGGTAACGGAAGATGTAAAAAGTGCGGCGTGCTTGTGAACGGACAAAAGGTATTGGCGTGCCAGTTCAAGTTGCAGGAAGACACTGTTGCGCAGATAATTAATAACGCTATAGATATTGTTGGTCTTACTTATGCACTGCTGCCCGAGATTGAAGCGGATCCTCTTGTTGCCGAAGGCTATGGGATGGCTGTTGATATAGGCACAACCACCATTGCCGGATATATATTTGAATTTCCGCAATGCCGATGCATAAAGGTCAGCGCTGCAGCAAACAGACAGGCTAAGTACGGCGCGGACGTGATATCCCGGATCGGATATGCGGATAAAGGCGGGCTTGCCGAGCTGGGGGACATATTGTCTGCTCAGATCAAGGAGCTTTCAGCAGGCTATGATATCAGTAAATATGTGATAACGGGAAATACTACGATGCTTCATTTTCTGACCGGAAAGGATCCGGCGGGTATTGCCGCCGCACCGTTTGTTCCGGAGAGCTTGTTCGGGCAATGGTATGGAAATATGTATTTACCGAAATGCATTTCCGCTTATATTGGCGCGGATATTACGACAGCTATACTTGCAAGCGGTATGATGAAAGATAAAACGGCGCTGCTTATAGACATAGGAACCAACGGAGAAATGGTTCTCCGGCATAATGGGCGCCTTATGTGCTGCTCTACCGCCGCGGGACCTGCGTTTGAGGGCGCGCTGATATCACAAGGCGTTTCTGCTGTTCCCGGAGCGATCGATCACGTTTATATAGTTAATGGTAGTATTGGCTATACTACTATCAACGGCGCAGCGCCGAACGGTATTTGCGGAACAGGAATAATAGATGCTGTAGCTTGTTTGTTAAGTCTTGGAATTCTTGACAAGGACGGATATCTTGAACATGATTTTGAGATAGGGGAGAGCGGCGTATTTCTGACGCATAATGATATAAGGCAGATCCAGCTTGCAAAGTCGGCTGTTTTATCTGGCATAGAGACATTGCTTGAGGGATGCGGCATTGATTATTCGGGCATAGACAGATTCTATATATCAGGCGGATTTGGAAGTTATATCAATAAAGCGAATGCCGCATATATTGGTCTTATTCCCGCGGAGCTTGTAAACAAGGCGTTAGTGATAGGCAACGGAGCCGGTGCCGGCGCGGAAATGATCCTGATAAACAAAGGCTGTATTGAGAACGTAGAGAATATATGCTCCCATGCGGAGACGATAGAACTTTCAGCGAATGAGTATTTTACAAAGCGATATATTGAGAATATGATATTTAAAAACACTGTTTACGATGAAGAATAGTGTAATAATAAAAAAGTCCCTATCGGGACGGTCGTTCCGCTAACGCTCCACTCCAATAGGTAGACTTTTTTGCTTTATAAGAAATTGCTCGTTTGGCGGGGTTACGTCGCTAACAAACGAGGAAAAATAGCGGTTTTAGACATAATCTGTGGCTG
>JAFRDB010000062.1 GCA_017404065.1 Clostridia bacterium | reverse complement strand
CCAGTTGTTTGCGAATGAGTTATATTACGCTTATGGGGGTTTCAGGGGGAAACGCAGTTTCCCCCTGAAACTACTCTACTCTTCCCCCCAAGAATGGGGGGTCAGGGGGGTTGATATGCCGCAAGGCATTATTTTTACTTTATAAGAAATTGCTCGTTTGGCGGGGGTCGGGTGAACGAAATGCTTGCATTTCGTAGGCGTGTTCGTCAGCGAACAAACGCCGTAGCTGGGCGGCAGCCCCGAGCGGGCGCGGGCGCAGCCCGCACCCACATTCCCCCTCAAGAATGAGGGGGTAGGGGGAGTTGATATGCCGTCAGGCATTATTTTTACTTTTTTACATTGACAATGCGTAAAAAAAGGGGTATAATGCTTCTTAGGTGATTTTTACATGAACATTAAAATTAAACATATCGAACGAGCAGCATATATATGGATGTATTCAGCTGTCGTGATATTTCTACTGGGATTTATTAAATGGTTTATTGCTGTTCCTTTGACGGCAGGCGTTGTTTTTGGACTGATTCATGCGTTCAGACGGCAAGGCGATGAAAGCATTTGGCTCAGCGCAAAAACCCTTGTATGCGGAGCGTTGATCGTTTTGATCTGGATGATGTTTTGCGGTCAGGGAGGTTTCTTTACCCAGGGGATGGACTGGAACGGCAGAAACGCGCAGCTTGCCGATCTTGTCGAACATACATGGCCGGTATACTACAGCGATGGTTCGGCATTTACCTATTATATCGGTCATTTTCTACCTTCGGCGTTGTTCGGAAAGCTCTTCGGCATTGGCGGTGCAAGGGCATTCCTTATGTTTTATACATCGCTGGGAGTGTATATAGTGTGGCTTCTGATGGTAAAGATCCTGCGGGCGGAAGGCGCCTTAAAACAGTTGCTGGCGCTTTTGCTGCTTGTATTCTTTGGCAACACGGAAGCATTAAGACACATTATTCTGAACTTTATAAGCGGAGTATTCCATACGGATCTCAATAATGCGGTCAGATATGGCTTCACAGCAAATTTTGATCTGTTTGCCTGGGCATTTAATCAGACGACCTGCGCGTTTATCGTTTTGGCTCTGTTCTTTACTGATGACAGCAGATTGGAAAACTATATGCTTATGGGAGTGCCGCTTATCTTGTTCTCGCCGTTTATGATGTGTACCATCATAGTTGTTTTTATATGCGGCGTTGCAAAGGAGCTGTCAAAAAAGGACTATTCCTCCTTCTTTAAGCGATTGTTCAGCATACCGAATTTAAGTGTGCTCATTGCGGTGGTACCTATCGTCTTAATATATCTTTCCGGAAATATTTTTTCGGAAAAGCCGGAATCTTTGGCCCTTTCGTTTGTGTGGTACGGCGGCAAGTGGTTTGCATATATCGGCTTTCTGCTGTTTGAGTTCCTGATTATATGGGCGCTGATATTCCCAAGATTCAAGAGAAATATATATTATTATTCCGTTGCCGGAATACTCGCCGTCCTTATCTTCTTCAAGATGGGACTGTATAATGATCTCGTTACAAGAGGCAGCGCCTCAGCATTGTTTGTCCTGATGCTTTGTGTTGGCGATTATCTTTTTAATGAAACAAACATTTCTGCCCATATTGTTCGTAAGATCATCGTATTTATAATGCTTCTTACCGTTGCGGTTCCGCACGCAAACTCATGCCTCGATATGCTTAAGGGTATGTCGGATGAGGTCGCTTCCGGAACCTATCACAAAAAGTGGCTTACCGATTTCGGCACATACGAAAGGATATGGGAGCGTGATTCCGGTGATGATCAGAAGTATAATTATTTTACTTTTGACGCAAAAAATCATTTTTTCTATAAGTATTTGGCAAGAGATTAAAGGCAAAGTCGTCAAGTTAAGCAAATAAGACTCGTCATACACCGCGATCGGTGTACGACGAGCTACCATTAACATAAGATAGCTTGACAACATTAGGATTAAAGGAGGTTACAATGGCTGAATTTGTCGGAGGTGTCGGAGCCGCGTTTATTATGGCGGCAGTCGCAGCACTGATAGTAAAATTTTTAGTTGATATCAATATAATAAAAAACAGAGAAAATGTACTGCTGTACGGCAAGGTAGCGATATCTGCTATCGCGGTCGGTATCGTATATATATCTGTTGCGGTATTTATGTATAACGTAGCAAAAGGACAGACGAATTTCTTCGCATTGGGTGAGATCTTCTCAAGCTTTGGCGTTGAAAAATCGCTCCGTATGGCAGAAGAACCTTCTGCCGCAGGTATGTTCGGCGGGCTTATGATGCCGTTATATCCATGCCTTGCTCACATATTCGGCAAGCTTGCATTTGATCAGTATGTGCTTACAGCTCAATTTATCAGCTTCGCCGCAGCCTGTGTTTCGGCTTGCCTTCTGTATGCGTGGATCGGTAAATATAACGAATCGCCAACAGAGCTTGTGCTTCTTGCGGCAAGTCTGCCTTTTGCTTTTATGCTGTTCATGCCATCTTATACCTCTCTTACGATCATGTTTCTTGCAATGGCTCTTTATTCGCTTTCAAGAGACAATTTAAAGCTGTTTGTGGCTGCCGGAATTTTGGCATGTCTTACATGCAAGCTCGGCTTCGTTGCGTTTCTATTCTATCCGCTGAAGGATAAGTTTCCCAAATTCATAAAAGCGGCACAGCCGAAAAACAGAGCAGCATACAAAATTATACTGACTGTGCTGATCCTTTATAACGGCGCGGCATTATACTGGCTGATAAGAGGTGTATAACATGAAAAATAAAAATCTGACTAACGGTAAAGACAGATCGGCACAGATTTTTTTACTTGTATTTGCTGCCGGAATATTAACAAAGCTTTTGATCTTCGGAGTGGGTGTTTTATTTTTAAGAAGGCTTGATCCGGATAAGAAAATACTGGATTTTATGGCTCAGGCAGGAGATGTTCCGCATTATATAAATATTGCGCAAAACGGATATGCTTCATACGGTGAGAACGCTAATAAGATAGTCTTTTATCCTCTGTTTCCGCTGCTTATGCGTATATTGGCGACAGTATTCAGAAACTATACCGTTTCCGGACTTATCATCTCATACGCAGCGTTTGGTACAGCTTCCGCTTATCTGTATAAGCTCATGCGGATAGATTACGATGTTGAAAAGTCTGTTGATGCACTGTTGCTGATGTTTATAGCTCCCTATGGGCTGTTTTTCACCAGCATTCACACGGAAAGCCTTTTCCTTGCCCTGAGCATTACAACACTTTACTATGCCAGAAAAGAGAATTGGCTTGCCGCTTCTCTGATCGGATATTTAACGGCACTGACAAAAACACAGGGGGTCATTATATTAGCGCCCGTTGTGTATGAGCTGATAATTTGCTCGATCCGTGACAAAAAATTCAAAAAAAGCGGTTTGTTTGCGATGTTCATTCCCTTGGGATTTGTAACATATCTTGCTATAAATAAGATAGTTCAGGGGGACTGGTTCGCGTTTGTTGCCCATCAGGCGGCAGCGCCATGGTACAATACCGCAAAATGGATCTCGGAAAGTCTTGCCACAAGCTATGATGTAGGCGCGGGTAATTTCTCGCTTTCACTGATAATTTACCACCCGCAGATCTGGTTATTCTTTGTAGCCGTTGCATTCTTGTTTGTTGGTTTGTACAAAAACGTACGGACGTCTTATCTTGTATTTATGGGCGCATATATAATGACCACATACCTGCAAGGCTGGATGCTGAGCGGGGCGAGATATATAACATCCTGCGCAAGCATTTATATTGTGATGGCGAGCATAGACAACAAGATCATAAAATATATCATGTATCTTGGTACGGGGCTACTCTGTATATGCTACATGGCAATGTGGCTGCAAGGCTATGCGATAATGTAAAATTGTATTGAAAACACGATCCTTTTATGCTATAATATAATAGAATAATTATGGAGAAAGCAAAGCGTATGTTTAATATCGTACTTGTAGAACCGCGCATACCGCAGAATACTGGCAATATTGCGCGGACCTGCGCGGCAACCGGGTGCAGGCTGCATCTCGTGCGTCCGATGGCTTTTGAGCCTACAGACGCAAAGCTTAAGCGTGCCGGACTTGACTATTGGCAGTATCTTAATGTAGCATATTATGACGGACTGGACGATTTCTTTAATAAGACCGCCTCGCCCGATGCGAGATATCACTATGCCACCACAAAAGCGCCGCATATATATACTGAGGTGCAATACCGGGATAACGATTATATAATGTTCGGACGCGAGGATGCCGGACTCCCTGAGGAGCTTCTGTATGCTCATGAGGAGCGGTGTATACGTATACCTATGATCGAGGATGCACGAAGCCTTAATCTATCAAACGCCGTAGCGGTAGTTACATACGAGGCAATGCGTCAGATAGGATTTGAAAATTTAAAAAATCTCGGTCAGCTTACAAAATTTCATTGGTAGGAGGGGAATGATATGAAGTATATTGTGATTTTAGGCGACGGAATGGCGGACTATCCCGTAGATTATTTTAACGGAAAAACAATACTTGAGGTAGCGGATAAGCCTACTATTGACGAGCTGTGCAGGCATGGCGAGCTGGGTATGTGCAAAACTGTACAGGACGGAATGAAGCCGGGTTCTGACGTAGCAAATCTTTCGGTGCTTGGCTATGACACCTCAAAATGCTATACCGGTCGTTCACCTCTTGAGGCTGCATCAATAGGAATACCGCTTAAAGATGATGACGTTACCTTCCGGACAAACCTCGTGACGCTCTCCGATGAGGCAAGATATGAGGACAAGACCATGCTTGATTATTCGGCAGGCGAGATAACGACTGAGGAGAGCACGGAGCTGATGAAAGCGATAGCAGCCGAGCTTGACACCGACAGCATCAAATTTTACCCCGGCATAAGCTACCGCCACATCTGTGTGTGGAACGGCGGCTCAACAAACGTTGACCTCACTCCGCCGCACGCAATATCCGATAAGAAGATCTCAGCTCATTTGCCAAAGGGCGATGGCGCGGAAAAGCTTCTTGAAATGATGAAGGCATCAGAAAAGGTATTAAAGGATCATCCCGTAAATAAGGCCCGTATTGAGCGCGGACTTAACCCTGCGACCTCTATATGGCCATGGGGCGAGGGTACGCGACCGACAGTCGGCAATTTCTATGAGAAATACGGGTTAAAGGGAACTATGATCTCGGCGGTAGACCTCTTAAAGGGCATTGCAAAATGCGCCGGCATGAGATCGATAGATGTTCCGGGCGCAACAGGAAACTGTGAAACAAACTGGGACGGCAAGGCGCAGGCAGCTCTTGATGCACTTCTTGGCGGAAGTGACTTCGTTTATATCCATATAGAGGCTCCGGATGAGATGGGGCACCAGGGAAGGCCGGATAAGAAAAAACTCGCGGTAGAAATAATTGACAAACGTGTAGTGAAGTTTTTAAAGGATGAGCTGGAATCACGCGGTATGGAATACAGGATGCTTATAATGCCTGACCATCCCACACCGATATGCCTGAAGGATCATGTCAGCGATCCGGTACCGTATGTTATTTACGATTCACGAAACACAGACAGCGGATCCGGTCTTGATTATAACGAGAAGAACGGCAAAGAGACCGGAAGATATATTGAAAAGGGTTATACCCTTATGGATAAATTTCTCGAAAAGCTATGAAAATATCAGAAAACGTAAAAAACCTGCTGATCGTCACTCTGACGATCGTTGCATCAACACTGCTGATATATTTTGCCGCTCCGTTGCTGTTGAAGCTCGGATTATATCTGTTCGGGATGCTATCGCCGTTTATATTCGGCTATATCTTCGCCCGGCTTATCAACCCTTTGGCGGATAAGCTGCAAAATCGGCTAAAGCTGCCGAGAGTGGCATCGGTGGTATTGATCATAATTCTGACCATTGCGGCATTAGGCGGCATCGCCGGCGGTGTGATATATAAGATATATAAAGAGGTCGTGAACTTCTGTTACAATTGGCCGGATATAGTTCGATCCATGCGAACGAGTTGGGGGCAACTTTCACTGCAATGGAACAATATGTACCTCGATTTGCCGGACTCGGTGCAGCTGATGTTCGACCGGTTTTGGGATAACCTGTACTCGCAGGCAATGACATTAGTTTCAGACGCGCAGGTAATTAACAGCGCGCAAAGCTTTGCAAAGGCTCTTCCGGGCGGTATTGTTTGGACAGTAATATTTATACTGACGCTGTTCTTCATGGTAAACCAAAAGGAACGCGTGAACGCCCTTACACATCGGATCTTCAAAGCAAAAGGTATGACGAGAATGCGCGAGCTGCGCGATGCATGTAAGATCTATCTTGGCGGATATGTGCGGGCACAGCTGATACTGATGCTGATAATCTTTGTTGTAATATCGATTATTCTATCCGTGTTCGGTGCGCCGTACGCATTATTTGTAGCTGCCGCGACAGCATTACTTGATGCACTGCCCGTGTTTGGCAGCGGAATAACCCTTGTACCGCTGTCGATAATATACTTTATGGGCGGTAATCTGAAGCTCGGTATATTATATATCGCAACATGGCTCATCGTAATAATAGTACGGCGATTTCTTGAGCCTAAGCTTGTCAGCGATAAAATGGGGCTTAATCCGATACTGACACTTGTATTCATGTACTGCGGCTACCGCTGGTGGGGAATAACGGGGCTCTTAATAGGTCCGATAATCCTGATGCTTCTTGCAAGCCTGTATAAGGTAGGACTGTTTGAGAAACCTCTTCGTGTTTTATCACAGCTTGGCGGATATATTAGCCGTGAGATACGGATGTTTATAAATTATTTGAATAAAATTACGAGACAGGAGCAGAAATAATGGAAAAAGAAAAATTTTATCTTACTACCGCAATAGCGTATACCTCAAAAACACCGCATGTCGGAAACACATACGAGATCGTACTATCAGACGCTATCGCGCGTTATAACCGTTTTATCGGCAAGGATGTTTATTTTCTGACCGGAACAGATGAGCACGGACAGAAAATACAGGAGATAGCAGAGGCGGAGGGAATAACGCCACAGCAGCATGTTGACAAGATCGCCGGAGAGATACGCGACATAGCGGATATGTTAAATATAAGCTACGACGGCTTCATACGCACGACCGATGAGCAGCATGTTAAAGCAGTACAGGGCATATTTAAGCGCCTCTATGACAAGGGTGATATCTACAAAAGTGAATATGAAGGATGGTACTGCACACCATGCGAATCCTTCTGGACAAAAACACAGCTAAAGGACGGCTGCAACTGCCCCGATTGCGGCAGACCTGTACAAAAGACCAAGGAAGAAGCATATTTCTTCAAAATGTCCAAGTATCAGAAGCAGCTTGAGGATTATATTGAGCAAAATCCGGACTTCATCCAGCCTGAGGCTCGTAAGAATGAGATGCTCAATAACTTTATAAAGCCCGGTCTGCAGGATCTGTGCGTATCGCGAACAAGCTTCAACTGGGGTATACCGGTCGAGTTTGATCCCGGACACGTTATATATGTGTGGATTGACGCGCTTTCAAACTACATTACCGCGCTTGGCTACAATGTGGACGAGCCAGGTGAGCTGTATAAAAAATATTGGCCTGCAGATGTGCATATAATCGGAAAAGACATTCTTCGTTTCCACACCATTTACTGGCCGATCATGCTTATGGCGCTCGGCGAGCCGCTCCCAAAGCAGGTATTCGGTCATCCGTGGATGCTGTTCGGTGAAGAAAAAATGAGCAAATCCCGCGGCAACGTGATTTACGCAGACGGACTTGTGCGCCACTTCGGAGTGGATGCGGTAAGATACTATATGCTCCACGAAATGCCGTTCGCATCGGACGGAACAATAACTCATGAGATTTTCATCAGCCGCTACAACAGCGACCTCGCAAACACGCTTGGAAATCTTGTAACGCGGACTGTTGCAATGGTTAATAAATACTTTGGCGGCGTGCTTCAAACACCGGATACACCGGGCGAGTTTGACGATGATCTTAAATCAGTTGCAACCTCTGCGATCACCGCAATTGACAAGAAAATGGGCACATTCCATGTTGCAGACAGCCTCGACGAGATCTGGCGCGTAGTAAACCGCGCAAACAAGTACATTGACGAGACAACACCATGGATACTTGCAAAGGACGAGGACACAAAGCCGAGACTCGGCACAGTTCTTTATAACCTTGTTGAAACAATACGCATAATAGCTGCGCTCCTGAGTCCGTTTATGCCCGATACCGCAAAGCGGATCTCAGAGCAGATCGGCTCGGATGAGCTTTCCTATGAGAGCACAAAATGCTTTGGCGCAGTAAAGCCTGGAACAAAGGTAGGCGAAGGCGCGGTACTGTTCGCAAGAATAGACAGCGAGAAAAAGCTTGAAGAAATAGCCGCAGAAATGCAGCCTGAGCCGGAGATCGAAATAGAACCGTACAAGGACTATATTGAGTTTGACGAATGGGAAAAGCTTGATATACGTGTGGGGAAGGTGCTGGAATGCGAGCCGGTAAAAAAATCAAAGAAGCTTTTGAGATTTACCTTAGAGGTAGGCAGTGAAAAACGACAGATCCTTTCGGGCATATCACAGTTCCATAAGCCTGAGGAGCTTATCGGCAAAAACGTAGTGTTTATCGCAAATCTCAAGCCGCGTAAAATGATGGGGCTTGACTCCTGCGGCATGATACTCTCAGCGGAGTATCAGGATAAACTGACCGTACTCACAACGCTAAACGATATACAGTCCGGAGCACAGGTAGTATAATTTAAATCTGCCCGAACGGAGAGCTGTATAAAACCAAACTTATGTTAAAAAAGGGTCTGTAGCAAAATGCAACTGATATAATCCCCTTAGCGTAGGCATGAAATATTTTTGTTATTTCATGTGTCTACTCTAAGGGGATTATATCAGTCTGCGCAAAAGATGGCAGTCCCTTTATTTACTTGCATTATTTTTACTTAATAACATCCGTGCCCATGTACTGCACAAGAGCCTCCGGTATCGTTACCGTTCCGTCCTCGTTCTGGTAATTTTCAAGGATCGCCGCAACTGTTCTGCCTACCGCAAGTCCTGATCCGTTCAGGGTATGAACAAACTGCGCCTTATCCTTCGGATTCTTTTTGAAGCGAATATTTGCGCGTCTTGCCTGATAATCTTCAAAATTGGAGCAAGAGGATATTTCAACATATCTGTTGTATGACGGCATCCATACCTCAACGTCATACGTCATTGCTGAGGAGAAGCCAAGATCACCCGTTGACAGGCAAACGACTCTGTACGGCAAACCAAGTCCCTGAAGGAGTACCTCGGCATCGTTTGTCAGACTTTCAAGCTCGTCATAGCTCGTCTCCGGATCGGCAAACTTTACCATCTCTACCTTGTTGAATTGATGCTGTCTTATTATACCTCTCGTGTCTCTGCCCGCGCTGCCAGCCTCAGCTCTGAAGCATGCGGAATATGCGCAATACTTTATCGGCAGCTTTGTTCCGTCCAAAATCTCATCACGATGCAAATTCGTTACCGGAACCTCCGCTGTCGGTATAAGGAAAAATCCATTATTTACCACTTTAAACGCATCCTCCTCAAATTTCGGAAGCTGACCTGTTCCGGTCATAGATGCGCGGTTTACCATGTACGGCGGGAATATCTCAGTATAGCCTCTGTCTGTATGTGTGTTCAGAAAATACTGTATAACAGCGCGCTCAAGTCTCGCTCCAAGCCCCTTGTATACTGTAAAGCGTGTTCCGGCTATCTTTGTTCCGCGTTCAAAATCAAGTATGTCGAGATTGGTGCCTATATCCCAGTGTGCCTTCGGGTCAAAATCAAACTCGCGCGGCGTGCCGTTGCGGCGCAGCTCGCGGTTTTCCGTATCATCCTTTCCCACCGGACAATTCGGATTGGGTATATTCGGGATGCGAAGCATAAAGTCACGTAGCTTTGTGTCAATATCTCTGACCTTTTCGTCATCAGATTTAATATCATCCGAAAGCACCTTCATATCCTTGAAGATCTGAGCGGTGTCCTCACCCGCCTTTTTCATTGCAGGTATTTTCTTCGATATTTCATTCTGCTTAGCCTTTTTTTGCTCAACATCCACAAGCAATGCCCGTCGCTCTTTATCAAGCTCAATAGCGGGCGTGATGTCGAGATCATTGTTTCTCTTTTTCAGCGCTTCCTTTATGCGCTCCGGCTCTGTTCTTAAAATTTTAATGTCTAACATTTTACTTTTCCTCTCCTTTGTTTAGTTTTTCATCAATTCTTTTACTTGTTTGTTCATATAACATTTTTTCCTCTGAGCTTAGCAAATCATAATTTACCTTTTCCAGCTCGGCCGCTGCTTCTTCCGGGTTGTTTTCACTTATACGGGCGTTTGCGTTTATAAGTGCCGAATATACTTCTATATCCTTTTTCAGACTGCTGTTTTCCGCTTCAAGCGCAGATACGGCATTGCCAAGCCGCGCCAGTTCTTCCGGCGACTCCGTCACCGTCGTCTGATCCGGCTCCTCCGATGCGGCTACCGGAGAAGTTGCAAGATCTGCGGATCGCCTTAAATTTGATATGTTCGTCTGTCCGAAGAATGCCAGTATAATAAACACCAGCGCTACCGCAAAAATAAGAGCTGTGTATAAAAACATGGATCGGTTTTGCGAATTCTTGTTTTTTTGTTTATCCATTGTATTTCTCCGTTATCAGTGTATTGCTTGCTATTGCCTTATCCATCGCTTCCTTCTCCTCGTCAAGAAGCACTGTCTCGCTCTTGCCTTCGCGTACAGAGCGCACGTATGTTGTCGAAGCGCGGCTACCATACAGCGAGCTTATTATAAAGCCATCATTATACTGGTTCAGCACCGCGATAGAAAAACTCTGCTTGCCGTGGACATCCTCAAACGCATCAAAATTCACAATGCCTATTTTTGAAAGCCCCATATTTATCTTTGATTCACAGGCGGCAATACGCTCGTTCATCCTGCCCTCTTGTGTCATTTTCAATTTTTTCTGCAGGTCATTTACGCTGTTATAATACTTTTCAAGATTATCTACAAGGCTGCCATTATCAGAATAGTCAAGTATAGCGTTTATTTTGGAAAGGCTTATTATTCCCAAAACGACAGCCGCTATAACAAACACCGCAAGCACCGCAATAATCGACATCAATATTCTTTCATCCATTAGTTTCCTCCGTTATTTATAAGATCAAGTATCCTGTCCAGATCATCGTTTCCAAAATACTCTATCTCTATTTTTCCACGTTTGTTCTTATGTATCAGCCTTACCTTTGTGCCGAGATATTCGGACAGGGCGTTTTCAACAGAGCTTAACGCCTCTTTTGTCTGTTCATCAAGCACAAGGCGTTGCTTTCTCGGTTTTTCGGATGTACGCTGGTTTGCAAGCGCTTCAGCCTGACGCACATTGAGACCTTTTTCAATCACGCTCTGAAGCACCGATCGTCTGATGTCCGCATCCTCTATAGACAGCAGCGCCCTGGCATGGCCGCTTGTTATCTCTCCAAGGACAAGCTTTTCCTGTATATCCTTCTCCAGAGACAACAGCCTTATCGAGTTTGCGATAGCGCTACGCGACTTGCCAATGGTTGAGCTCACCTGCTCCTGTGTCATATCGTATTTATTCATAAGCGTTTGATAGCCATGCGCTTCTTCTATCGGATTAAGATTTTCTCTTTGCAGATTTTCTATCAGCGCAATTTGTGCTATTTCACTGTCCGAATACCTTCTTATAACGGCAGGTATTTCCTTGAGACCTGCTTTTTTTGCCGCTCTCCAGCGTCGCTCACCGGCAACTATCCTGTATCGATCACCGGTCTTGACAACGATTATCGGCTGAATGACACCATGCTTGGCTATAGATTCGGCAAGAGCCTCTATCTTTTCTTTGTCAAAGCTTTGTCTCGGCTGATTTTTATTAGGCTCTACCTGAGTGATGCGTAGCGATGTAACATCACCGTCTGCCGGGCTTCCGATCGGACTGCGATCTTCAAAAAACGAGTTCAGTCCCCGTCCAAGCTTTGCTTTTGCCATACTGCTTACACCCCCAATTATCATTCGCGAAACTTGTTTTATTTTATTCATTATTTTTTATTACTTCTTTGGCAAGACTCATATATGCATCGGCGCCCTTAGATGTTCTGTCATAGTTTATGATGGGTTCACCGAAGCTTGGAGCCTCTGAAAGCTTAACATTTCTCGGTATTATTGATTTATACACGAGATCTGGAAAATAGCGCTTTACCTCATCGAGCACCTGTATCGACAGATTTGTGCGTCCATCATACATTGTGCCGAGCACGCCCTCGATCTCTATTTTTTTATTAAAACTCTTTTTTATCTTTTTTATCGTTCCGATCAGCTGCGACAGTCCCTCAAGCGCGTAATACTCGCATTGGATAGGAATAAGCACGCTGTCACACGCAGTAAGGATGTTTATAGTTATCATTCCGAGCGCCGGCGGAGCGTCTATGATAATAAAGTCATATTCATCTCTAAGAGCTGACAGGGCTTTTTTAAGAAAGCGTTCTCGTTCGTCCTCAAAAGCAAGCTCTATTTCTGCCGCGGACAGGTCAGATGACGAAGGCAACAAATATAAATCCATGTATTTTGTTTTCAATACAGAATCATCTGTCTTTGAGCTGTCCACAAGACAGTCATAAACGGAAAGAGAATAGTCACCCCGTTCAAACCCAAGTCCGCTGGTCGTGTTACCCTGAGGGTCACAATCCACCACAAGGGTCTTCCTGCCCAAATATGCCAGACATGATGATAGATTTACCGCTGTTGTTGTCTTTCCGACGCCACCTTTCTGATTTGTGATCGCAATCACCTTTCCCATGTGTAGGTCATTACCTCCCTTGTTTGTTACCTGATAATATTTATCTAATAATATTTCGTCATGAAGCAAAAATGCTTGCTCGCAAGGGCATTTTTGCGAAGCCGTCAATTTATCAGAGCGGAACGATGTTCCGCAAAAGCGACAGCTTATGGCTTTCGTCAGAAAGCCTCTGATAATATTCCACCATGAAGCAAAAATGCTTGCTCGCAAGGGCATTTTTGCGAAGCCGTCAATTTATCAGAGCGGAACGATGTTCCGCAAAAGCGACAGCTTTTGGCTTTCGTCAGAAAGCCTCTGATAATATTATAGCATATTTTTTTTATTTGTAAATGTTTCACGTGAAACATTTTAAAAAAATTTTTTATTCTATGAAACTAAGCAGATTATTTCTTCAAAACGAATATTTTTTTGTACGAGGTGCATAATAGAAGCAGAAGAGAGATCAGAGGGGATATATATGAACATTGTAAAAAAACTTTTTTCTTACACGCCAAAGCCGTCATCAGAGCCATTCGTGTTATCTTCACAACCGAAACCGGAATATGATTTGCGCAATGAGCTCCGTATCGAGAAGGCGTATGTCAGTTCTGATATTGATGAAAACCGCGCTTATATCCGCAAACGGTTCAGGATCCCGATAAATAACGACGTTATTATGCGTGATATTGCTCTCAAAAACGGGAAATCCGCATTCATTCTCTTTTATGACGGCATGGTTATAGGTGAATTTATAAACGACAACATCATACAGTCACTACTTGAACTGACAAGCAGCGACACTCTTACCGATTCAGAGCTGTATAAACGACTTACCGCCAACTCACAGGCTGCTCCTCAACAGGATATGGATATTATTGCGGATGAAGTTAATTTCGGGTCATGCGCGCTTTTTGTTGACGGCACCGACACCGCTTTTTTGTTTGATGTTCGAGGATGGGAGCATCGCGGCATAGACAAGCCGGAAAACGAACAGTCTATATACGGTCCTCAGGAAGCTTTCTCGGAAATGCTCCGCACAAACACCGCTCTGCTCCGTAAAAGCATTAAAACGGAAGGGCTTATTGCCAGAAGCTGCATACTTGGCAGCAAATCAAAAACAAAAGGCATACTGTTATATATAGACGATATCGCTAACGAAAAGCTTATACACGAAGCAATGAGAAGGCTTAACGGGATTAAAGCAGATTATATTATGAGCATTGAACAGGTTCAAAATCTCATTGTAGACAAACCTATGCTGTTCACTCCTCAACTGCTCGCCACGGAGCGTCCGGACAGAGCTGCGCGGGCTCTAACAGAGGGGCGATGCGTTTTTATCCTTAACGGATCCCCTCGGGCGCTTATAATGCCGTCCGGGTTTTTTGAACTGACTCATTCCGCCTCTGATGAATACCTTGCTGTTCCTTATGTCACCATGTCGCGAGTGATAAGACTCATCGGTATGGTCTTCTCTCTTTTGCTGCCTGCAATTTATCTCGCCATGACACTGTACCACCAGGAAATCATACCGACCTATCTTTTATATTCTATAAGCGCCTCTCGAGAAAATGTGCCTTTTCCTTCTATAGTTGAAATGCTTCTTATGGATATATCCTTTGAGCTTATCAGAGAGGCGGGACTTCGGATGCCTTCACCTATCGGCTCCACTCTCGGTATTGTAGGCGGTCTTATCCTCGGTCAGGCGGCAGTAAGCGCAAAAATAGTAAGTCCGATAATGATAATTGTAATTGCCATAACAGGCATCGGCTCCTTTGAAACAGCAGATTATACCCTCGGCTGGGCACATCGTCTGCTTCGTCTTGCGTTTATTCTTGTTGCCGCTGTTTACGGATTTTTTGGGATTGCCGCCTGTATAGTCCTTTATTCGCTGTATCTCGGCAGTCTGACTACTTTTGGCATACCATACGTCTCGCCGGTATTTGCTTTCCGCAGCAAATCAATGGTTTCACCGTTAGTTGCAATTCCCACCACGCGGCGTGAGCGAAGACCCGGATATCTCAGGACAAAACGACCGGATGCCGCACCGCCGGTAAGTCGACGCTGGCAAATTAAGAATAAAGGAGAATAATATGCTTACAAGAAAACAAATAAGCTCAATTACAGTAAATGCAATAGCGGTAAAGCTTTTAATAACCTTTCCGCATACCATAATTGAGGTCTGCAAAACCGCCGCTTGGCTTGCGGCTGTGTATTGCTCATTTCTCATCTTTCTTATATTTCTTGCCACTGTCCGATTATATCATTCAGACAGAAATGTTATAGGCCTGGCAGAAAAACTCGGTGGAATTCCTCTGCGAATCGTCACGGGGATGATAGTGTTTTTATCGCTGTTTGCTAACTATTTTACGCTTGTGCGGATATTCCCCGAAGTGGTAAGACTCGTTCTTTTACAAACAACGTATGTCGAGCTTATAGGATTGTTTTTCGCGGTCTGCACAATCTTTGGCGCGTATTGCGGACCTGAGGCAATAGCAAGAATAACAGAGATGCTCCTGCCCGGTAATGGGTTTACATTTGCAGCATTTATACTGCTTTTGATCCCTACGATGAACACAGAAAACATTTTTCCGTTGTTAGGCAGCGGAGTACACGACATTTTTTTGGGCAGTATTCCGTTTCTGTCAGTGTTTTCTGATCTGCTCCTGTTAAATCTTCTTATACCGTATATGAAGGACAGATCAGACTATCGGCGCGCCGGAATACGAACGGCCATATTTGGTGGAATGGTTGCATCACTCGTGATTACAGCATATTGTTTTTCATACGTATATCCTATAACCAAAATGTATCTGCTTCCGGTATATCAGCTTGAGCGGCTTATACATCTCGGCAGTTTTTTTTCGCGGCTGGAAGCAGTTTTCCAGTTTATCTGGTCTATTGCCATTATGCTGTATGCATCACTCTATTTATTTGTTCTCGCGGAGGTTTGGAGAGAGACATTTGGTCTGAACGCATCAAAACCACTTCTTGCTCCGATAATGCTTTCGGCAGCCGGTGCGGCGTTTATTCCCGCTGACCTTTCTGCCGCAGCGGCTGTCGAAGCCTTTATCGGAAATTGGCTATATATTCCCACTCTTGGTCTTCCGCTGGTTTTCGGTCTGATCACAAAAATGTTTCACGTGAAACAATAGGTATTAACTGAAAGGATATAATATGAATCTGATAAAGCTTCTTCTTCCTTTGGCAATGATGCCGATTCTTACATCATGTATAGGTGATGAGCCAAATAATATTGCCTACATGACAGCAATGGGCATTGATAAAACAGAGAGCGGCTATCTGTATACCATACAGTTTGCGCAGCCGACAAAAATCAGTGGCGGGTCGGACGAGGGCGGCGGCTCCGTCGGAAACATCGTTGATAATATAACAGTTGAAGCGCCAACCATATATTCAGCGATCAATATAGCCGACACTATCATTTCGAAGGATCTGTCTCTTTCACATGCAAAGGTCCTTGTTGTTTCAGAAGAAATAGCACACGATGGTATTGCATGGCTAAACGATGTGATTGCCCGCAACAACGATATCCGACCTGATATCTATATTTCCGTAACCGAAAATGCCGGAGAATACCTTGAAGAGGTAAAACCGTCTATTGAGCTTAATCCGGTAAAATACTATCAGCTTACCTATGAGAATAAAAACGGAAGCGCCATACCGCAGAACAACGCTATGGATTTTTATTCATCTTATTTTGCCGGATCACGCGATTGTCTGCTTCCTCTCGCCGGCATAGCTGAAAATGCGGACAATGATACAACAGACAATTCGGAGAAAAAAAGCATAGAGAACGCGCGTCAAGCCGAAGCCGAGCCAAACACCGGCGGCTTTGATAACGGAACAAGGAATTACTATGCCGGAGAGACAGGGAAACGTATTCGGAATAAAAGCGAAGTCCTTGGCTCGGCAGTTTTTTCGGGTGACAAATATGTGGGCAAGCTTGGAAGCACAGAAACTGAATTGCATAATATACTCATGCATCAGTTTACAACAATGAATCTCAGCTTTTATACCGGTCTTGACTCGCCACTCACCTTAAAGGTGTTTGAAAAAACACCACCAAAGTATATTATTAATAAAGAAGAAAAAACAACCGAAATATACCCTGAGCTGCAGTGTGAGCTTTTATCTGCACCTGAGGAGTATCGCCGGGATCGAAGCACAAAGGACGCCGAAACAGAGGTCGCAAGCATGGTCAACGCAGCTGCAGAAGATCTGATATGTAAGGTATACAAAGAAATGGGGTCGGACATGCTCGGCATCCGCGGGCGCTTAAGAAAGCAATTCCTTACGTTAGATGAATATATGCGTTACTGCCAAAGCTTCGTTCCGTCAGAGTGGAGCTTTTCTGTCAGATCGCAGATCAATATCAGACGTACCGGGATGACCTATTACAAATAATTTTAGCAAAGGAGCAGCTATGACATTAACAGTGCTGACAGAGGCGGTGGCCGCGTTTGTTGTGATACGCGCTATCGCATACGGGATATATTGCTTTAAAAACACCGGGCGACTCGGCGGCATCAGCGTGCTGCTGCTTGCCGCTGCTGCGCTTGCGGCAGGCATTACCGCAATGAGCAACGTCATCAACTTAAAAGGGTAGAACTCGGGACGGTTGCATTTTGCGCAGACCGCGTAATGGCTTGATTGCTATATTTATGAATATAACAATTAGAAAATAAATACAATTACAGTAGAGATTTGCTTTCGTTTGAGCAAATCTCTTCTCATATAATTGCCATAAATTTTAATTTACCTCTTGCCTAATCATATCTTTTATTGTATAATATAATAGGTAAGTTATTAATAATGAGGAGGTAGACCTGTGTACGATATAATTATAATCGGCGGCGGTGCTGCCGGGATGAGCGCGGCTATTTACGCTATGCGCGGCGGGATGAAAACTCTTCTGCTTGAAAAGCTCTCTTGCGGGGGACAGGCCATAAACACTTATGAGGTGGACAACTACCCGGGCTTTTTCGATAACCCGTCAGGTCCCGCACTGATGGAAGCATTTGAGAAACACATGAAGAAATTCGGCGCGGATGTCCGCTCCGAAGCAGTTCGCGAAATAATCAATGCGGACGGTGATATAAAGAAAGTAAAAACGCGCCGCAACACCTATGAGACCAAAACAATAATAATCGCTACCGGCGCAACCCCTAAAAAGCTCGGAGTTCCAGGAGAAGCGGAGCTTGCGGGCGCAGGTGTGAGCTACTGCGCGACCTGTGACGGCGCATTTTTTAAGGGGCTTGATACAGTCGTGATCGGAGGCGGCAATACAGCCATAGAGGACGCATTATACCTTGTCGGCTTCTGTGAGCATGTATATATCATGAACCGTTCAAAGCGTTTCAGAGCATCAAGGAAATTATTAGATAAAGCGCAGAAAAATCCAAAGATAACGGTGTATACCGACATGATCGCCGAGGCATTTGAGGGGCAGATAAAGCTTGAGCGTATCATTGCGCAAAACACCGAAACCGGTGAGAAAGGCTTTATAAACGCCTCCGGCGTTATCATTGCCATTGGTATTGAGCCGGACAATACGATTGCAAAAAAATGTGGAGTAGCTCTGTGCGAACGCGGATTTGTTAAGACAAATACGGAGCTTGCGACTAATGTGCCGGGCATCTATGCCGCAGGCGATTGCCGAGTTTCGCCGTTGAGGCAGATAATAACAGCGGCGGCAGACGGCGCAATAGCAGCAACGAGCGCAGTAAATTATGTTTTATCGAGATGAAAAAAATGAAGCTTATTAAGAATGCACATATAATCACCTGTGTGGGTAAGGAATATGAAAACGGTGTGATCGCTTTTGATGACAAGATACGTTTTATCGGTAAAACATACAATAAGCCGGTTAACGAAACTATAGACGCAAACGGACAGTACGTACTGCCGGGACTTATCGATGCCCACTGTCATGTAGGGCTGTTTACCGATGCCACCGGGTTTGAAGGCGCAGACGCAAACGAGGATAGTGATCCGATAACACCGCATCTGCGCGCCATAGACGGCATATATCCACAGGACAGAGCATTTAGTGACGCTCTGTCTGCCGGAATAACCACGGTTGTAACCGGACCCGGCAGCGCTAATGCAATGGGCGGACAATTTGCCGCTATAAAAACAAGCGGTATCTGCGTTGATGATATGATAGTCAAAGCGCCCTGCGCGATAAAGCTGGCATTGGGTGAGAACCCCAAAACAGTTTATAACGAAAAAGACGAAGCACCCGTCACCCGAATGGGAACAGTAGCGCTGATCCGCGAAACCTTGTATAAAGCAAAAAACTATATGTCCGCTATCGAAAAGCATAATAACGACCCCGATGGTTGTGATATGCCGGACTATGATATAAAGCTTGACGCGCTTCTTCCGGTTCTGCGTCGCGAGCTCCCGGTCAAGGTTCATGCGCATCGCGCCGATGATATATGCAGCGCGATACGACTCAGCAAGGAATTTGATATAGATATCACCATTGAGCATTGCTCAGATGGCGATGCTGTATCCGATATCCTTGAACGCGAGAGGGTTTCCGTAAATTTAGGCCCCACACTCACAGACAGAAGCAAGCCGGAGCTGAAAAACCTATCATTTTCTACATATAAAAATCTTTCGGATCGTGGACTTTCGGTCGCGATAATAACCGACCACCCGGAAATAACGATAGAAAATCTCCCGCTTTGCGCGGCACTTGCAGCAGCAAACGGTATGAGCAGGACAGACGCGCTTTATGCGATCACGATAAATGCAGCGAAAAACTGCCGGATCGATGAGCGCGTCGGAAGTCTTGAAACAGGGAAGGATGCAGATATAATAATATATGATAAGCTACCGTCAGAATTTGGCGCGAAATGTGTCAGAGCATTTATAGACGGTAAAGAATGTTACACAAATTTAACTTGACCTTATCGGATCTTTGAGATACAATACAAAAGACAGGAGGATATTTATGGCTATAAAAACAAAAGAAACACGATTTACGGTATGGAAACTAATAGCGGCAATTATTTCCATTGTGATATTGATCTGTATAATCGGCTATGTAAGTGTCATGCGTGATAGCGGCGGAATAGATCTTGCACAGGATGTAACCATTATCATAGAGGACGGTTGGGGAGCATCCACCATTGCAGAGGTGCTTTATGAAAACGGGATAATAAAACATCCAAAGGTGTTCAGACTGCAATCAAAGCTGGGCGGATTTGACGATCAGCTTCAGCCGGGCGCGGTAACACTGCATGACGGCATGAGCTATAATGATATTTTAGAACAGCTATCAGAAGCAAACCGCGACACGATACGAGTAGTTATCCCTGAAGGCTACGAGGCTAAACAGATACAAGCAACGCTTGCTGAGGCCGGTCTGCCGTGTGCTGAGGAATTTAACAACGCGCTTGATCCGACGCTTTATGATTACAGATTTCTTGAAGGACTGCCTGAGCGCGACAACAAGCTTGAGGGTTATCTGTTCCCGGCTACTTATGAGATACCGGAGACCTTTACGGCGCAGGAGGTAGTGAACCTCATGCTAAAATCCTTTGACGAGGTATTCACAGATGAATACTACAACCGAGCGGCTGAAATGGGTATGAGTGTTGATCAGATAATAACAATGGCATCCATTATTGAACGCGAAACAAACGCGACAAGCGAACGCGCAAAAGTCGCAGGTGTATTCTATAACCGTCTTAATTCCGGTATGAAGCTCCAATCATGCGCTACAGTACAATATGCGCTGAGCGATCATAAACCGGTGCTGTCGATAGCAGATACAAAGATCAATTCACCGTATAATACATATCTCAATACCGGTTTGCCAATCGGTCCGATAAGCAATCCCGGTGCAGAGTGCATTAAGGCCGCTCTGTGGCCGGAAAATACGGACGCTTATTATTTCTGCCTGAGCACAAGCGGTGAGCATATATTCTCAACGACCTATGCGGATCATGTTAAGGCTATGGAATCAAATGACCTTATTATGAACGTTGACACATCAGCCGTTGAGAACGAGGATTCCAAGAAATAAAAATGGACTATGATCTGAACGCGATCGTTACGCCTTATGTAACATCATATATACGTGGGAAGACCGTGCAAAGCGACGCTTTGCTTGCGGAGCTCGAAATGTATGCGAAGGAAAACGATATCCCGATAGCCGAGCCGGAAACGGCGCGGCTTCTTTCGGTTCTTACGAGACTCAAAGCTCCGGCAAAAATACTTGAGATAGGCTGCGCTATCGGCTACAGCTCTATTCTTATGGCGCGGTCGCTCCCGACAGGCAGCAGCATTATAACGCTCGAATATGACTCAGAAATGGTGCGGATCGCAAGGGAAAATATAGCGCGCGCGGGGCTGAGCGGAGCTATAACCGTAATAGAAGCGGATGCAAAGGATTATATTTCATATCTCAGTCCAGATGAAAGCTTTGATTTGATATTCCTCGATGGGCCAAAGGGACATTATGTAAACATGCTTGATGATGCGGTCCGACTGCTTGCACCCGGCGGACTGCTGATCTCCGATAATGTTCTTTTTAAGGGTATGACCGCGGATGACGGTCATTTTGCAAGGCGCAAGATCACGATAATCCGTCGTCTGCGTGAGTATATAGACGCATTGATGTCACACCCTCAGCTCGAAACAGCAATACTTTCACAGGGCGATGGCGTAACTCTTTCGGTAAAAAAGATCAGTGACAAGGATAGATTTGGATATTAGAAATATTATGAATGCAATACACTCTACATGGTCAAAGCCGCGGCTTTATTCAAGCGGCGGCTTCTATATTGAAGATTTTGATATTCTCACAACGATTCTCTCCGCGCTGAAATGGCAGGAGCTGAACGGACAAATAAAAATGGTTACCGATTCTACCGGATTTGAATTTTATAATTCACGCGGCATGACCGGAATATGGGACGAGATCACAACAGACCTTGACAATATGCCGCAGACAATCGATCCGGAAATTTTTTGGGCGGCAGGAAAGCTTTTTGCGTTGTCCCGCTCTGATTTACCTATGGCGATCATCGACACTGACTTTATAGTATGGGAGCGGATCGCTTTTAATACTCTTGGCGATCTCACAGTCATTCATCGAGAGGAGCTATCACCCGGAATATATCCGGATCCTGACAAGTTTCTTTTTAAAAACGGATATGAGCTTGATGATGGATATAACTATAGCGAAAGACCGGCAAATACCGCGTTTTATGTTATAAAAAGCGATAAACTTAAGGTCAAATACACCGATGCGGCATTCGAATTTATGGAAAACTCGGCAGGACACGACCCGCTCACATACATGGTTTTTGCTGAGCAGCGCCTGCTCGCTATGACGGCAAATCGGCTTGGCATACCGATCGGGGAGTTTTCTTATATGGAGAGGCTGTTTCGCGATGGCGCGCGGGCATTCACACATACATGGGGAATGAAGGAGCAGATGCGGCGGGATCCGAAGCTGAGACAAGACTTCTGTCTGCGCTGCATAAAACGTATTGTCTCAGACTTCCCTGAACATAAGAAAGTGCTGAAAGAAATTAAGGAGCTGCAACCGTTTTTCACATAAATAACAGCTTTTTTTACAAAAAACGGGTAAATCTGATAACGAAATTATTTTAATTTAGATATAGCTTTTTTGTAAGTGATATGTTATACTGATATTATGGGAGATATGTTTTGTTATCAACAAGGAGGATACTATGAATATATCATCGATATTTTCGTTGCTTTGCGGCGTTTCTCTGTTCCTTTATGGTATGTCGCTCATGGGCGACAGCCTGAAAAAGGTTGCAGGCAATAAGCTTGAGACTATCCTGTACAGATTGACAAGCACACCTATGAAGGGTGTTCTTTTGGGAATGATAGTAACTGCGGTGATACAGTCATCATCTGCGACAACTGTCATGGTTGTCGGTTTTGTTAACTCCGGCATGATGAAGGTTGCTCAGGCGATCGGTATTATAATGGGAGCAAATATAGGAACAAGTATTACAGGCTGGATCCTTTGTCTGTCATATATTGACGGCTCTTCGGGAATAGCGAGGCTCCTCTCTACTGCCACGATCTCCGCGGTTATCGCAGTGATCGGCATAATTATAAAAATGACTGCAAAAAAGCGCGTGCATCGCAGTTTTGGTGACATAATGCTCGGTTTTGCTATACTTATGACAGGAATGCAGATGATGAGCGGCGCGGTTGAGCCGCTGAAGGGAAATGAGAATTTTGTGAAAATTCTCACAATGCTGTCAAACCCGGTAACGGGTATCCTTGCCGGAATAGCCATGACAGTCGTTTTGCAAAGCGCCTCTGCATCTGTCGGTGTTCTTCAAGCACTTTCCGCAACAGGCAATATTTCATTTGCCATAGCGCTGCCGATCACAATGGGTATCGGTGTCGGAGCAGCCTTTCCGGTACTGCTGTCTGCCGTAGGTACAAATAAGGAAGGTAAGCGCACAGCGCTTGTATATCTTTTAAACGATCTATTCGGCATGATATTATGGTCAGTAGTTTTCTACAGCGTCAATCATTTTGTCAAATTTACGTTTATGGATATGATAATGACACCGGTAAGCGTTGCGCTTGTTAACACCTTGTTCAGACTGGCTACCGTATGCGCTTTGCTTCCTTGTATAAGTCTCATAGAAAAACTCGTCTGCTTCATAATTAAGGACAATCCCGAAGATGCAGAAGAGCAAGCGGATTTCAGCCTGCTTGAGGATAGATTTTTGAGCTATCCCGCGCTCGCTGTTCCGCAGGCGCAGCAGGTGATGAACGACGTTGCGTTCAAATCACAGCGCGCTGTGTGCCGTAGCTTGAGCCTTTTGACACACTACGATGAGGACAGCTTTAAAAAGGTGCAAACGACAGAGGCGCTTGTCGATAAATACGAGGACAAGATCGGAACATATCTCATAAGGCTTTCGGCACGAAAAATGACTCCTGCGCAAAATAAAAAGGTGACAAAATATCTATATACCATAAGTGATTTTGAGTCACTTTCCGACTACGCATTAAATATAGCGTTTGTTGGAGACGAGGTGTATGAGAACAAGGTTGAGTTCTCCGAGTCTGCACAAGAGGATCTTGAGGTATTAAAGGCAGCGGTCCTGGAGATGGTCAATCTTGTCGTAGAATCGTTTGTTGAGGAGGATGTGGACAAGGTCAAGCGCGTTGAGCCGCTGCGTGAATATATAAATATCCTCTGCGATGACATGAGAGATAACCACATAGAACGTCTGGGCAGAGGTATATGCGTACAGCCCAACGGCATACTGTTTGATGACATACTCACAAATGTTGAGCGTCTTGGCGCACACTGTTCAAATATTGCTGTTGCCATGACTAAGATGGAAACCCACAATTATGACTATATCCAGCATCAGCACGGCAAGATGAAGGAACGCGATGAAGACTATATGAAATACTTCACTGAGTATCAGCAGAAGTATATTCTGGCAACACCGGCAGTATGAGTCTGAAGCACTTTCGCGTGGCAGTATTCGGTGTCGGCGGTGTCGGTGGCTATGCCGCAGACGCGCTTGCGCGGAGCGGCATTGGAACGATAGATGTTTTTGACAATGATACTGTTGCGCTCACGAATCTTAACCGACAGATAATAGCTACGCACAGCACCATAGGCAGAGCGAAGGTTGATGTTATGGCAGAGCATATAAAGAAAATTGCTCCGCACACAGTTGTGAACTGTCACAATTGCTTTTATATGCCGGAGAATGCGGATGAATATGATCTGTCTGTTTATGATTACGTCATAGACGCTATCGATACGGTAAAAGGCAAGCTGGAAATAATAGTACGCGCCGCGGCTGCCGGTATTCCGGTAATAAGCTGCATGGGCGCCGGAAACAAGCTTGACGCAAGCGCCTTTGAGGTCGCGGATATTTACGATACATCCGTATGCCCGCTTGCAAAAACGATGCGCCGTGAGCTGAAAAAACGCGGAATCGAATCGCTTAAGGTGGTATATTCAAAAGAAATCCCGATAAAGTCGATCAAATCTGATGATAACGACTCGGAATCGGTGGGAACATCACGTCGCAGCACACCCGGCAGCACAGCGTTCACTCCTGCCGTAGCAGGGCTTACCGCAGCGGGTGAGGTAATAGATTTTCTTAATAGTAAGCGTAATAACAATGTTATGTAAATTTAACATTGTTATTATTGTTTTAGGGGAATACTAATGCTATAATAAAATCATAAATATATATGCAAGGAGGATCATTATGAAAAACTCAAAAAAATTTATTGCAGAATTTATCGGTACTCTGGTGCTTGTGGTCATGGGCTGCGGAACAGCAATGCTTGTGGGATGTGCGGCTGATGCCGGCTGCGGATATATTCTTACAGCTCTTGCCTTCGGTCTTGTTATTGTCGGCATGGCATACTGTATCGGCAACATATCCGGCTGCCACATCAATCCGGCGGTTTCACTCGGTGTGCTTATAAGGGGCGGTATGACCTTCGAAGAATTTGCGGGCTATATAATATCTCAGTGTCTTGGCGCATTTGTCGGTTCAGGACTGCTTGCGCTTATATTCAAGCTCGGGGGTGTTACCGATATGACAGGCGGCTTAGGCTCAAACGGTCTTTCCGGTGTGGGAGGAAGCGTTTTGGCGGGACTTATCGTGGAGATCGTACTTACCTTTATATTTGTGATGACGATACTTGGCGTTACCTCGAAGAAAGCAAACCACGGCTCCTTCGGCGGGATTGTGATCGGCTTTACATTAACGCTTGTACACATTCTCGGCATAGGTCTTACAGGTACGTCAGTGAATCCGGCAAGAAGCATCGGACCGGCACTTGTCGCGCTTATCAGCGGCAATGTACAGCCGATATCCAGTATATGGGTATTTATAATAGGTCCGCTGGTAGGAGCTGCTATAGCCGCATGTGTTTACAACTTCCTCGAAAAGGAATGAATCAAAAGCCAATCAGCCCCTTTGCCGGCTGCCCACTTTTGCTACAGCCCACTGAAAGAATCTTTTCAATAATAATTGCTGCGCCGTCATCGTTATTGGACGGCGCTATTATTTTTGCGCTGTTTTTTACTGCGTTGTCGCCATTTTCCATAGCTATACTCAGTCCCGCTATACGTAGCATGTCAATATCGTTCGCGCTGTCACCTATAGCGGCGATCTGTGTGCGCTCTATTCCAAGCCTCTCTGCTATATACTGCAACGCGATTCCCTTTCTTGCTTCTGAATTAGATATATCCATATCATGTGGGCTGCCGAAAACAAGATTTGCACCATCGTAGTTCTTAGCCAGGGAGGTAATTGCCTCATGTGTAAACCTGTCGTTTTTGTCTACTGCAAAGGTCAGAAGCTGAATATCATTTTCCTGCATCTCAATAAACTCGGCAAGATCAGGGACGAGCTCGCGCGTAGTTTTATAATAATGCAAAACCTCCGCGCGCAAGCCTATTTCCATAGTACGCGGCAGGTCACCTGTCTCCATATATCCGCGTCCGGCTATGTATGCGGCGGCTATTGCGCGGCGGCGGTCGGAGCGGCGAAGTATCTCTACAGCCGTTTTGCGATCGATGATCTTCTCGCGCACCAACTCACCGGCGGGCGTATATATAGCTGCGCCGTTAGTAGTTATGATGTAGTGCACACCGGCAAGGAAACGCACCTCCTCCAGCACTCCGGCAAAGGATCGTCCGGTTGCCGGCACAAGCTCTATTCCGTGTTCTGCCGCAGAGGCAAGCGCCCGCCTTGTACGCGGCGATATATGTTTGTCATTTGTCAACAGCGTTCCGTCAAGATCGAACGCGATAAGCTTTATATCCATACCATACACCTTCGTATAACATAAGAGACCGCTTCGGCGGTCTCTCAGACTGTCGACAAATTGGCCGGACCGCGCACATAATCATTTAATGAGCGTGATTCAAAAGGATAGTTTCATGGAAAGAGCAACGGCGATTACATCGAGTAATCGCCGTTGCTGTGCGCTTTTGACGAAAACAAACTCT